>BQMV01000455.1 GCA_022181005.1 Anaerolineaceae bacterium
ACAACATGCTGAAACCACACCAGGCGTGGTTCGACAGCCGCTTTGTGTATTTCACGTATGTTATCGCTAAATATAGCCTCAGCAAGATCATAATCTTGTGGTTCTACAAAGACTAATCCCGTCCCCAACCAAGTTTCCAGCAGGGCATGGAGAAGCGTCCTTTGGTCTAAGGAAAGCCCGGAAATAGAGGAGAGGTTTTTTTGAAGAACGGGAACTTCGTCTTGGTAATTTTGACCCGTCGCCACCTTTAGCCAGACCTCATGGACCAACAACATGCCTTCGATGAACGGCTTCCAGAAATTTCGATCTCCCAAGCGAAGCCACTCCATTAATTTCCATAGGTTTTCGTCGTTCAGTGTCAGCCAGAAGTTGGTCAACTCGATTTGTAGCGGCATCAAGATCTCATCGTTGTTGCTGGTGGCGGCTTCGTGACCGTAACGGTAATACATTTTCAGCCCCGCAAGAATCGGATCGTCCTCGGACGATTTTCTTTTGCCATCTTTCGCCACTTGGCTACGCAGGCGGTAATGGATAAATTCCGTCTTCAGGCGTTGGCGGGAGGATTCGATTTTACGGATTTCTTCGACATACTCTTTCGATGGCGCAGCGGATCGTTCAGAACCTTCCTGCGCCAGGCTGGCAAAAATACCCTGCAATTCTTCGTTCTTTCGCTTGATGGCTTCTTCTTTGTAATATATGTAAATGGCTTGTGCGGCGGCTTGCCTCTCGACGGTATCGGAGACCTCTCCATAGACATACTTTTCGAGCAGGTCATACATATCATCATGGAGGTATACCCGCTCATCGTCAGGAAATGTCTTTGCAAAAGACATTTCCTTTAGCGTATCGAGCGCCATTTTTGCTTCCTGCTGAGACACGCCGCAAATATTTACGAGTAGTTCGCGGTTGATGCCCTTGCGCGCGCGCCCTGCGGCTTTGAGGGTTTCGCCCAATACGGGCTGGTTGAGCAAGTATTCGATTACCTTCTGCTCGAAAGTTTCCGTCTGATATTCCGATAAATTCTTGAACGCCTGCGGATCGCGCATGCGCGATCCGAGAAAAGTTGCCAGCAGGTTCGGGCGCCCCTGGCTCAACGCGTAAAGTTTTTGAACCTCTTCCTCCGCGAAGGAGATGGATTGACCCGTTTCTTGCGACCAACGATTCGCCACCGCTGTCAGATACACATTGCTTTCCTCCAGAGTGAAGAAACCCAGCGGGATCGTGGAAAGTGGAAAACCTTGGAAAAGGGCAGAAGCGGCTGGGCGTCCTGCAAAAAACACCGCGCCGCGCGGCAGGTCCCCGACCCAGCCTTTCAACCACTCCCAGGCAGGGGCAAAGCGCTCGCCGGTGGGGTACACAAATTGTTCGACGGTGTCGAAAAGTAATAGCACGCCGCGTTCGGCGCTCAACTTTTCCACACCATAAGCGCAACTGTCTAAAAGTTTTTGCAGTTGCTCGTGAATGGCATTGCTGTCTCCGCCCGCGCGCGCCTCATCCAGCCTGCGCCGCGCGGTAATAAATGGATTGAAGTAGTGTTCGTTCTCGGTTTTCTCGAAACATTTAAAGATGGCGCGCGCCAAGCCTTCAGGAGTGTGGTGATCAAAATGGTACAGGTCAATCAAGTGCACGGGTGCGCCATCATATTTCTTTTCTACTTCGAGAATCCGTTGAAGGAGGCGCGTCTTACCGATACCATAATCTCCCTCAAAGAAGGCAAGGTGGAATTTCCCATCATTGAGCCAGCCACGGACTTGGTCCAGGATGGTTTTCCGTCCGATGAATTCTTCAAGTGTTTTGTAGGAAAAATGTTCTGGAAACATAGTGTGAGTCTCCCCGGCTTTATGCATGATGCGCCTTGCTTGCATTTAACGAATTTAAAATATTTTGGGGCAGTGAAGTCTTCGCCGGTAACATTTGTTGATACCATGCCCTGGCGGGGGGGTATTCCTCTTGCAGTTTCACGCTTATTTGTTGTAATTGTTCCATATATTCAGCATCTCGTCCTTTTATAGCCAGCCATTTTCGGATGGGATGGATCACGGATTGATTGAGTTGGTAGCCCTTGCCCTCGTAGCGTAAAAGATAACTTTCCAATAACAGATTGACGAGATGGTTGGTTTTTGCCCGCCGATTTGAATCGTCGCCGTAAAGGTATTCATCCACATCGGGAATACGAAAAGGAATACCCACGAGAGCTAATCTTTCGATAAAAGGACGAATGTTTTCTAAATTTCCCCGCTCCCTTTCTGGCAGTGTTTCCTCAATAATAATATCAATAGCCTCATCAAGGGCGGCTGATAGTTGTTTGTTCGATTCCGCCATGACGCGCACGATCAGAGGGTAGCCGCCGCTGAGATCCGCAATCGTGTCGTATTCGCCCGGGTCGCGTTTCAACTTTCCTTGTTTTTTCAGGTTGTCTAACTGCTCAATTACAAAGTTAGGTTTGAGAGGCTCAAGTTTAATAATACCGGCATCTCGCAGTTCGGGTCTCGACCAAATGGGGCGTTTGCCACGCCCAGTCAAAATAACGAAAACGCGCTCAGAGGCAAGAATAGGCGCCAGAATGTATTTTTCGAATTCTATACGGGTATCGTCGGGGCATTCGTAGATCGAATCCACCAACAATACAGGCGTGTTTTTTGTTGAACGGTACGCCAACCCGCGCGCGAAATAATCTTTCTGGAAATCGCGGTCATCGGTTTCGATGGCGTCAATTTCCAGATAACCTGCCAGGCGATTCAATATGGCGGGGACATCGTCTTTTTGAAAGGGTCTTTCTATATTAAGCCAATTATTTTTGTTCGATTCGAACTCGGGAGCAGAATAAGGAAAAAGACTGACTAAAAAAGGGCGCAACTCTCTCTGTTCATTTAGATGGCGGTAAAGTTCGAATAAAAATGTGGTTTTACCACTGCCGCGTTCCCCTTCAAAAATGAGAACGCCTCTGTTCCGTTCCTTCGTGAACGCTCCGATGCGCTCAAATTCCGTGTTCCGATCTATGAACTCGGCTGAATTGAATACCTTATAGAGCGGCAACATAGAACGACTCCCTTGAAAAAAATAAATCCTCTGTCAAAATCTCTGTTCTATTGGATTGAATCATATTGCGAAGCAGGTCTTGGCATTTTAGAATGATCTGTCGGGGTAATTTTTCTTTCTCGCCCAACTGGCGGGCAAGGCTTAACTCCACGTTGCGGAGGTCGGGCGCGCTGATGGCGTCCAAACTGTCGAAAGTCCTGCGACTGGCGACGAACACGCGGCGGCGGACCACTTCGGCAAGCAGGTGATCGTCCCACGTCAGCGCGGCGGCGCGTAAGGCGTGCACATTCGTCAGCGCGGGCGCGTCGGAGATATCCATTGGCAGAAAAAACTTGAGATAGATATTTTTCTTTTCCCACGTTTCCAATGTGTTCAACAGAGGTTCTATCCAAGCCAGTAATGCTTGTGGAGATTGGGTTTCCATGAAGCCATCCAACCCGTCTACCAAAATGTGGATGGATCTTACGCCGAAAACACCGTTGAGCAATGCGAAGTCGTCGTCTAAAGACTGAGGTTGGGCAGGAGATTCATACTCCAGTTCGCGAGCGAGTTGATGGTGGGCGCGGTCAAGCCGGGGGAGGTTGGAAAAGGCTGGGGATCCAAGAGTCCGCTCGAGGTCCGAAAGGAAGCGGGAGTCGCGCAGGGTCTGCAAGTTAAAGTCGAGACCAAGAGGCAGTTCTAGTAATAATCTTTTTAATTTTTGCTTATCGGTAGGGCTTAAAGCAAAAAAAAGATCGGGGTATGACGACAAATACATGAACGCGGCGCTCGCCAGGGATTTTTTGATCCCTTTAAAATGAAACTCGTTTTCCGTGGAATAATCATCGGGGATGTAGGTAACGGGAAAACGAATACCGCGGCTGTCTGTGTAGAAATTTGACGTGTAGATTCTCAGCGCACTCTTGCCGCCGCCCGGCTGGGCAAGGATGGCAACTGGCTGATCGGAGAGGGCGATCTCCACTGCTTTGGGGATAACCAGATACTCTTGCAGATGAACATCTCTGGTGCTATCAAGATGCTCAAAGGGGTTGAACGCGAATCCGAAGGCGGATAGCTCTCTTACGGCAGGTTCCATATTCACAACTTTCCCTTATTTACTCACCTTATGCAGAACGTCCCAAAGGTTTTCTTGAAAGTACCTTGTTGAGCCAAACCAACCTTCGGGACGGTGCGTAACATCAGTTACATAATGAAAAGGGAATTTCCTTTCCAATATTTGAATATGGGGTGTGTAAACAGATTTCTTTCGCGCCATGTAAAGCAATGCATACGATTGTATAGACCCATGTGTCATTTCATCTTGCAAGCATCTCACATTTTTCACCCACTTTTCTCACAATTCACTATGAAGCAGTGCTACTCCTTTTCCATGATTCGTAACCAAGTAAAGTGGATTTTTGGGGTCTGGCTCGATCTTTTGCCTTATTCTCATCAGCACATTGTCTATCGCCCCGCGCCATGTTCCAGGAACAGACCAGGCAGGATCGCCTTTATCTGGAGGCACGCTCAACTCTTTGTAGGCATAGTAATACAATTCTTCCAACGAGGCTAATTTTTCCGTGTGAGCGGCAAGATACTCCAATACGCGGAATTCCAGCGCCGAACTATTGGCGATACGTTTTTCCCCCAGCCAGACCTCGCTCCGTTCGCGACGGAGGCTCAGCGGGGCGGGGTGTTCGCGAATAAACTCACGGGTTTGGGCAGATGTTAACCGCTTACCCTTTTCTTGATATTTCGCTACCAATGGCGCAGTAAACCTAAGCCATGCGCGAGGGGAGGTTCCGCCATAATTTTTCAGCCAACCTAGAAACTCATCTCCATCGCACAAGGAATCCAACGATGCCTTTTTGGTGGACAAGGCACATTCCAAGCGTTTTTTCAATATCGCTTGCAATGCTTCCGCCGACCATGTCAGATCCACCTCGCTAGAGCGGTGACGCTCCACGCCGCTGGTTTTATGCAGGATGTTCTTGAGTGGAGTGGGAATGAAGAACTTGAATACGATATTCGGTAGATCGAAGAAGACCAGCGTAGACAAAACCGCCTCCAACGCCGCCTCGATCTGCGCGCCCGTCTGACGCGGAGTCCACCGTTCGAGTCCATCCACCATGAGCCACAGGCGTTCATACTTTGCCCCGCGTAAAACCGCCAGTAAAAGGCGCAGTTGATCTTTCAAACTGGCTTGTTCCTTGACGATCGGGGGAAACGATTGGTCCAGCAACTTCAGATACCATTGCAAGTCATCCTGTGACAGACGATTTGCCTGATCCTGAATATAGAAGCCAGCCTCGAAGGGAAGATGGTTGCGCAGAAACCACTGCAAAGCGGATGCGATATTCCCTGAAGGTTCCCCCAACCGCTGCGGCAGGTTACCCTCCAAAACCAAATTTTCTACGCAGGTTTGTAAAGCCTGTTTTATGGCTTGTTGGGCGAGCGCGGTGCCTGCGGCGGGCGCTTCGAGGATTGGTTCTGGTCGCCACGTCACCGTAAAAATGTTTTCTTTTTGCTGTCTTCTCAACTCTAGAAGCGTTGCCGTCTTGCCGCTTCCCGGTTCACCATATAAGATGGTCGAATGTTCTTCTTGAAGACGCTCGAAAACCGGCAGGGAAACGAACACATCGCCCAGCCAGGGCTCGTTTTCCGCTTTGAGCGTTGTGAAGAGGGATTCGACAGATGGGGCGTTTTTCATGCTTGGAGCGCTTCTAGGTCTTCAATATGCAGGTATTCATAATTTTCTTTATCACTAGGCAAATATTTTTCCACATGCTGTAACAGCAACTTTTGCCCCAATCTTACCATTCTGCCGGGAGAGCCGTTTGCTTTGCGGGCTAGGATATTGTCTGGTTCACTGACGCTCGCATCGAATAATTGGTTGAATTCCAATTTGTCATTCGAACACTTCCGTGTCCGAATTCTGCATTGATTGACCAATTTTTCCAGAGCGACAACTTGGCGGTTTTTCGCGCCCACCGAAAAAATAACAGCCTTGCT
>BQMV01000456.1 GCA_022181005.1 Anaerolineaceae bacterium
TGAGCGTCTAATACGATAACGCCGTCGCTCATGTTCTCGATTAATACGTCTCGCGCAATAGGAATGATATCCAGTAGACGGTAGCGCAGCAATGCATATATGAAGATGATTCCTGTGAGGGTAAATAACAGCGGAGTGTGGTCTATGGTCGGCAGCGGAGTTAGTTTTAAGACAAAGAGAAAATTGCCGAGCAACGGGACGCTGACGCCGAGAAAGACGGTCGCTAATTGCTTTCGATACATTCCACTTGTTGATTTGAGACGGCGCGCCAGAAGGATTAATCCTGAAAGGATAAGGATGTAAGCGTAGACGACGTTTACCCAGAAAATGGGACCCCCGCTGAGGATCATTTCGGCGTTTTCGATCTGGCGTCTTCCAAAAAACAAGCCGTGATATGGGTCGGTCGCTAATAACGCTAGAATGACGATGGGAGTAACGCATAAACTGATGATCGTTGAGGGCGCCGCCCATTTCTTAGCCCCCGTTATTTGAATGATAAACCATAAGACCGACGGCGGGGTAAAAACGACGCCGATGTAGGCGCTGTGCATCAAGAAGTTAGGATAAGGTTGGGAAGAGCCTGCCAGAAATAAGCCGTAAGAAATATCCCATAAACATAGATTCAACATTAAACTTATTAAGGAAAAAACGCCCGGCGTGTTCTTACGAGTTTGAAAAGCGATAAATCCCCCGGCAAGACAAAGCGCCCCTGCGATGAATAAGACGGCGCTTATACCAGTGTTAGGATGGGGCATGAAATGCCTCTTTTTCCAAATCGAACGTCAGCTTGCTGGCGGAGCGTCGAGCAATGCAATCGTTCTTTACGATAAGAGTCTTGCCGCGGCAGACGCCATTAATGCCGCGCCGTTGATCAGGGCGCGTTCGTCGAAATCGAACTTAGGATGATGATGCCCATAGTTAAGATTTCTTTCATCGTTAGCGGAACCTACCATGAAGTAGCATCCGCCGATCTTTTCTTGCATATAGCCCATATCTTCCGCGCCCATGGTCAAGTATTGGGCGGTATCAATGTCTGCCTGAGGGAAAAGTTCTCGCGCGGTTTGTAAGACTGTTTCAGTCGTTTGCTCTTCGTTGACTACCGTTGGCGTGACCTGTTCGAGCGCGATCTCCGCTTCGCACTGCATGGCGGTTGCCACGTTGCGTACGATCTGTTCGAAACGTTCTAACGTCGTCTTCCGCACGTCGGGGTCGAAGTTTCGAATCGTGCCGTTGATCTCGGCGGTTTGCGGGATGATATTAAAAGCGGTCCCCGCGTGGAGCGACGTGACGCTTATGACCGCTGGCTTAAGCGGCGAGACATTGCGCGCAACGATGGTTTGCAGCGCGACGATAATATGCGCCGCGGCGGCGACTGGGTCAATAGTTGTATGGGGCGCGGCTCCGTGCCCGCCTTTGCCGGTCAACTTAACGGAGAACATCTCGGCGCCCGCCATGACAGGTCCTTGAGCGACGCTGAACCAACCGAGCGGCTTGTCGTTCCATAAATGGAGGGCGAGCGTCTTGTCCACTTTGGGCGTATCCAGTACGCCGTCGCGCATCATCATTAACGCGCCGCCCATCTCTTCGCCGTTGTTGCCCTCTTCGGAAGGTTGGAAGCAGAATTTCACGTTGCCCGCTAAACGCTCTTTGTGAGCGTTTAATAATTTTGCTACGGTTAACCCGATGGCGGTATGACCGTCGTGCCCGCAAGCGTGCATGACGCCGGGATGAGCGGATGAGTATTCCGCGCCGGTTTCTTCGTGGATGGGAAGCGCGTCCATATCGAAGCGCAAGAGGATCGTCGGACCCGGCTTCGCGCCTTCCAGATAGGCGACCACGCCGGTTTTGCCGACTCCTTTGGTCACTTCGAGTCCAAGTTCCTCAAGTTCTTTTGCGACGATGCCGCCGGTGCGAATCTCATTGAATCCGAGTTCGGGATGTTTGTGAAAATCGCGGCGCAAGGTCTGGGTGTAAGGGAAAAGTTCTTCGGCTTGTTGGAGGAAGTTGGGCATAATATCTCTGTTTGCAATTGGGATTATAAATTGAGACGTTTGAAGGCTGGCCTGATATGCTGACGCTCAACGAATCTGCGCCCGGCGGCGCTTAATCATATTTGACGACCTTGAAAGTTTCTTCATAGCGCGGATGCTCGTCCGTGCTATTTTGGGCATGACGCGCTTTCATACGTTCGATCAGTTTGTCGGCGTCTTGCACTTGCGTTTTATGTTCGAGAATGGCTTGCAGTTTAATGTCCCACGTTTCGGTGACGTCTACGATGATATTGGGCTGCGTGGTGAGCGAACACCAGACTTCTTTTGGCATGTGAGGCTCGAAGCCTTTGTCGAGCAATTCGGAGAAGAAGACCTTGTTGCCGGCAGCGGGAAAGACCGCGTCGAGGACGACTTGTCCGCAGGCGCGGTGGTCGGGATGATTGAGACCGTATAAGGCGAATAGATTTTGCGGATCGCAGGTGACGAGAATGTCTGGCTTGTAGCGGCGAATCTCACGGACGATGTCGCGGCGGAGGTCAATGCTGGGGGTGAGGTAGCCGTCTTCCACGTCCAGAAAATGGACCGCTTTTGCGCCGATCACGTCTGCCGCATTGCGTTGTTCCGTATGGCGCAGCGCGCATAATTTCTTGGTCGTCATATCCGCTTGCGTGACGGGATTGAAGCCCTTATCGCCGCAGGTCAGAAGCAGGTAGGTGATCTCGTGCCCGGCGCGCGCCCAGAGGGCGAGCGTGGCGCCGCAGAAAAATTCGGGGTCGTCGGGATGCGCTAGGACGACCAGAATTTTTTGAGGGGTCTCCCACACGCCGCTGATTTCAGTCATCGGTCTTCTTCTGAGACGCAGATTTGCCGCAGGTGCAGCCGCCCGAATCGTGACGGTCGCAAGGACCTTGCGCTTTGCGCCGCAGGGCTTCGAGTTCGTCCCAAGGCTGCAGGTCGGTATGAGCGAAAGTTTCGGTAAATCTCTTGCCGTCTTCCGTCTCGATGAATACTATCACTTTGTTGCTCATCGGCAGGATGTCTACCACTTTGCCTTCGCCTTTGGGGGTAACGACGCGTTTGTTGCGTTTGGGCAATTGTTTACGCGCCTCGACGTATTGTTCATATTCATAAATGAGACAACAGCGTAAGCGTCCGCACATACCGGTGATCTCTTCGGGCGTAAGCGAGATGCCTTGTTCTTTTGCCATCTTGATCGAAATGGGCGAAAACTCGGTCAGAAATTTGGAGCAGCAGCGCGTTTCGATTCCGCACGCGCCCATGCCGCCAATGATCTTCGCGACGTCGCGCGGGCCGATCTGCCGCATCTCGATGGTCGCGTTGGGGTAGAGGTTGTGCATGTCCTTTTTCAGCGACTTAAGATCTACCTTATCTTCTGTTTCGGAGCTGAACAGCAAAGCGAGGCGCGAGCCGTCATAACTATATTCTGCGGCGACGATTTTTACGCCGTCGAGTTTAAGCTCCGCTGCGCGAGCGCGGCAGTTGATCATCGCTTCCGTCTGTTTGGATTGCCATGACTGCTGCAATAAGAGATCGCGCGGGGTGGCGCGTCTTTCTACGGATCTCCAGCCGCCTTCCGGCTTAGGAGGCGTTTCCTTCTCCACGCGGATGACCTCGCCGAGGTGTTTGCCGCGCGAAGTATCTACGATGACATGCTCGCCAATATGCACGTCGGGCACGGCGGAAGCGTCGAAATTATAAATTTTGCCCACTTTGGTAAAGCGGACGCCGATAATTTGTGTTTGCATGGCAGGAATTATACCGTGAGACTAAAAATTGTAGCCGCGAATTTTGCGGCTTTATATGATTTTCTACGCGAGAGGGGTAAAATCATCTTCATTAGAAGACGATATGCGAAGTAAATTAACTTTTATATTCCTTGCAATGATTCTCTTGACTTCCTGTGCCGCGCCGGCAGCGCCTCAGACATCGGAAGTCTCGGAGACTTCCGAAGTCTTGACCCCAACACCCACCCAATCTCCTTCTTCAACGCCGACAAGCACGGTCACTCCCGAACCCGCCCTCCCCACCTACGGCGAGATAGACCCCACGGTCGCGGACAAGCTCAAGGCAGAGGGTATCACCATCCCCGAGGAGCTCAATAATCCTGAGTACGGCCTCAAAATGGCTACAGAGTTTTTCCAGACGCACTGGTGCACCGCATTTGGTGACTTGTTGATCCCAATCTCGACTGTGCCTGAAAATGGCATTGCCTACGGTCCATACGGAATTAAAGGTATTGGGATGACTGAGGAGGCTTGTACCGCGTATGCCGAGCAACACATCAAGTATATGTGGATCCACTACAGGGAGTACGGCAACCCTGCGGACCGCGAGATCACGCTCGAGCAGTATGTGGAGCTGCTTAGGGCAGGGCGGGGCGGATTTGAGATCCCCCAGTACAACCCTGAGACGGGATTTTTTGACAAAAAGGCGATGGTCAACCCACTCGCGGGGGATACAAAAATTATCTCGGATAATAAGTTTAAAGAGTTGCCGCTCAAGGTGAGTGACAAGGATTCATATCTTTTTTACGTAGATAAAAATGGTATGGTGTGGGCGGCTGGTAACGATCTTGAATTTAATATTGAGGGATGGCTGGACTCTCCTAATATTGATACCAAAATTAAGTTACTCACCAACGACTTGAGTTTAGCTAATTCGTTGTTAGTGAGTGGATATACGCGGATTGGTTTATCTACAAATTTTTGTCTTTCAACGGGCAACTCGGTGGGATCCTGTGTCCAGGACGGTTTTAAGCTTGAGGATAAATATACTGACAAATCAGACTGGTTGGTCGAGGCATATAAAGTTTGGCTAGCACAGTACAAAGCTGGTGACCTCAACGCACAAAGACCCGTGTGGGTAGAGTACAGGTAGAGAGTTGATTGTCTACGCTTTAATATGATAGTCTGAGAGGGTGAGGGGCAAGAGCAAGATTCTTTTATTGTTATTACTTGTATTCGCAGTGCTTGACATCGCGTGGCTCGCGCTCCTCGTCCCCTTTAGCGCCTCTACAGAACTCCCTGATTATGAGTACCGCGTGAGCACGCTCCGAGCCAACTGGTATCTCCTCGCCAATGGGTATCGTCACAAGTACGGCGGGGTGCGTATCACACTCACGAGCGAGGCGCAGTCGGGATATCGCCACACGGGCAAGGGGGATATGGTGTTCCAGAGTGTCTCGGCAGTCACAGAAGGAGATAACCTCGATATGAGGGTGCAGTATGACCCTGTGCAAATCGCCAACTATCAGAGCGGCAAGGTGAGCGGTAGCTATACCCGTGACCTGTATATGTATCTCTGCCTTGCGATGCAGGGCGATAATCCAGAGGTGGCTGAGTGCTACGAGCGGGCGGATGAGCAGATCGCCAGAGAGCGCTGGCTACCTGGGGAGGCGGCGAGAGTGGTGCGATATGGAGAGACTGGGTGGCGGATAGTGGGACGGATACACGCACAGTCGTGCGTGGGGTCAATACAGTGTGGCGGAATTACAACGGCAGGGTATTGTTCAACTGATAGTAATAAAAGCTGTACTGACGATACCCAATGTAAGCCTGGTACTTGTATCGGCGGCGGGCAATCGCGTTGCGACACCTCGCTCAACCCGATCAACTGCAAGACGCTCACCGACCAAAACTCGTGTCAGACACAGGGCTACGTGAGCAACTGCGCGCTCGGGTGTAATACCTCGGCAGAGAACTTTTGTAGCTGGGGCGGGTCGGGCGGCGGCGGGTCGGGAGGCGGCGGATCGTCGTGCCCGGGGGAGTGCAGGCAGGGGTCGGCGTGCGGGGCGGGGTACTCGTCGGCGACTGGCTGCTCGGTGGCAGGGCCAGGCGGTGGGTGCAAGACCAACCAGGTCTGCTGTAGCGCTAACGCGTGCGGGGGCGCGGGCGGCGGGTG
>BQMV01000457.1 GCA_022181005.1 Anaerolineaceae bacterium
ACGAAAGTTTTAACGTCTGAACATGCATATAATGATCCGACGATTCGCGCGAAGCTTGAACCGAAAGGCGAATTAATTCCGCTTAAGCCTGGCGGAGAAATCTTGCTTGAGACCGCCAACCTCCAATTGCTTGCCACTGTGGTGGATTTGGAGTACGGCATGGGCTCTTTGCCTGCCAATAGCTACTTTCAGCGCGTTACGCTGGAATTTGCGATCTGGCCCCGCGCAACCCATTAATTTCTTTGATAGAGAAGACCAGCGCGAGGCTGGTCTTTTTTTGTTATTCGATCTTTAAGATCCTGTATTTAACGCTGCCCCCGGGTGTTTGAGCTTCGACCGTGTCGCCCGCTCTGTGATTCATTAACGCATTACCGATAGGCGATTCGTTGGAGATCTTCCCATTGCGCGGGTCGGCTTCTTTTGCGCCAACCATGTAGAAAATTTCAGGATCGAATCCTTCTTCTTGCACAGTAATGCGCGCCCCGACCGTTACCGTATCGCTCTGCTGTTTTTCAACAACAGTCGCCAGGCGTAAGGTCGCTTCGATTTCTTGAATGCGCCCCTCTAAAAAAGCTTGATCCTCTTTTGCCTTATGATAATCAGCGTTTTCGGAAAGATCGCCCATCTGAATGGCGGAGCGCAGCCGCTGAGCGAGTTCTTCGCGTCGAGCGCCGGTCAGCTCTGCTAACTCTTCCCTTAACTTTGCTTCGCCTTCGGGCGTAAGATACATTTGTTGAGACATTAATCACCTGTTCTATGGTCTTTCAAGCGGGTTGAAAAGTTTTTGATGTTCTTCGATGGCGTAACGATCGGTCATGCCGGCGATATAATCGCAAATGGCGCGTTCCAAACCGCGTATATCAATGAACGCTTGAATAGAGTCGGGCAGCATAGACGGTTCGGTTTGATAAGCGTAAAACAGATCTGAGATCAATCGTTCCGCCTTGACTTGCATGCGCGCTACGCGATAATGGCGGTAAAGTTTCTTGTACAAGAAGTCTTTTAATTCGCGATGGCGGCGTTGCATATCTTCGCCGTAGCCGATCACGTTATGTTTCAATTTCTGAATATCAAGCGCCGACTTTGCCTTAGATTCCTTCAGGCGGCTGTCGGTCGCCTCCACCATGTCTGTGACCATGACGCCCACAAGTTGACGGATCATGCGATGGCGTTCCATCTCTTCCAGCATAGGTCCGCGCCAGTTGTAGGTTTCGCGCAAAATTTCCCATAGGGCGATCCCGTCTAGTTGCTGAGGCGAAATCATGCCGGAGCGCAGACCGTCGTCGAGATCGTGCGTGGTGTAGGCGAGTTCGTCGGCGACGTTGGCAATCTGCGTTTCAAGATTGCCGCGCAGTTCGGGGTTGAAGTTGCGCGCATCGGAAATGTCGTATTCCGATTCGTGCTTTACCATTCCCTCGCGCGCTTCCCAGGTGAGATTTAACCCCGGAAATTCAGGATAGCGCTGCTCAAGTTCGGTGACAATGCGCAAGGATTGTCGGTTGTGATCGAAGCCGCCATGATCCTTCATGAGTCGCGTTAATGCCACTTCGCCGGAATGTCCAAATGGGGAATGTCCGAGGTCGTGAGCGAGGCAGATCGCTTCGACAAGGTCTTCGTTGCCGCCTAGAGCGCGGGCGAGCGTCCGTCCGATCTGAGCGACTTCAAGAGTGTGCGTCAACCGCGTGCGAAAGTAGTCGCCTTCGAAATTGATGAAGACTTGAGTTTTGTATTCGAGGCGGCGAAAGGCGGTCGTGTGGAGGATGCGGTCGCGGTCGCGTTGGAACGAGGTGCGGAATTCCGGCTCGTTATCCAAATAGGCGCGACCCTTGGTATCCTTGCTGCGCATACCGTAAGGGGCAAGGCTCGCATCTTCGATTTCTTCAAGACGTTGACGGTTAAAGTACATAATTGAAAATCCTCGTCCCATCCTCTCCAGAGAAGATGGGAGATGCGGCGGTGTAGATGGGGCGAGAGGGGGTCGAACCCTCACGGTATCACTACCGACGGATTTTAAGTCCGTTGCGTCTGCCGATTCCGCCATCGCCCCGACGGGTTGATATTCTACCTTATTTTGAAGCGTTTTGAGTTGCGAAGCGACGACTTTGTTCGCTCGATATGCAGCGCGCCGATGCCGAGAAAAGACATAAATTCGCAGATCGCATAATTCTTCGCGCGCCAATGTGTATGGCGCCGAGAAATCTGAAAGCGGGACCGGCGTAAATTAACCGCAAGGGATTGTGTCATGGCTCAATTGTATAACGAATGAGAAAGAAAAATCCTCCGATTTGGAGGATTTTTGGGTAAGAATTAAATAATCCCTCAACAGGAGACTGAAACCATCGTTATCTCCTGAAAAAAGTAAAGGCCTTGTAAGACCTTTACTTTCGTCGAAAGTTGAATAACTTTACGAACATCAAGTACAGTAGTAGACTTGGTTGCATTAATATTGCAAGGCATCCAAGTCGTCTAATATTTCTATTATTCATCGTTTTCTCCTTTTCATTATAACGTATGTAAAATATGCGACGATTAATCGAAATATCCCCCGGGAAATTTTTAAGTTGTTGAATTAAAAGGGAGAGTCGTTGCTGACTCTTTCCTTTTTCAATTTCATTTAGCGCTAAAACAAACCCAGCTCCTAGTGTAAGAATTAAATAATCCCTCAACAAGGGACTGAAACCAACTTCAAGCTCAAAAGAGAGCTCGAACCCAAGACGTTAAGAATTAATGCTCCTAGTCCATAAGACTGAAACTTCTTGGCGCAGGGGTAGGAAACGGTTCCGCGCCGAGGTTAAAAATTACTTCTTCATCTGTCGGAATTTCATCTCCCTGGAGCCATGAGGAATTTAAAGCAGAAAACCCCAGTTCCAGTGAATTTCTTCATTGAAAACTGGGGTTTTCTTTTTGCAGAATTACACTCTGCGGTCCCGACGGGATTCGAACTTGCGGTGCGTAATTTTTTCCGTTTGTTTCCGATGAAGATAAATTAAGTTTTTAATGCCTGCATAGACACTGTTTCATTAATATTGACTATTTCGTCTAAGTCGGTTCTATTGCTAAGGTTTTAATTTGTAGAAACCTTTAGGATTCTAGGATTGGCAATTTTCAACAATTTTACACATTGCCATTCTAGGTTGCGGCCTATATAATTCCCGATACGTTGCAAAGTGTATCGGGAATATTGATTGATAGAAAGGGAGTGTGTCATGTCAAAGATTGCCGTAATAAATGAAAGTGACCAAATTACTAGGGAGGAGGTGAAGGTATGCAACATCTAATTATTTTTTCTATCGGCCCTGTACAGGACTTTATTAACACTGCCCGTCGCAGCCGTGACTTATGGTACGGCTCGTGGATGCTAAGTGAATTGGCGAGATTTGTGGCGAAAGAAATTACCAAAGCAAATGGCGAGCTTATTTTTCCTATAAATACTGAAATTGAAAGCATCCCCAATAAAATTGTAGGAGTGGTTGAGACAGATAATCTCAAAAAGTTTGCAGACGATATTAAAGAAGCAACTGTAACTTATTTAGTAGATAAACTTGCAAAAACCACATTAGACGCGATTAAGTCGAAAACATTTAATCGTGCACTTGCCGATGCTCAGATAAAAGATTTGCTTGAATTGTATTGGGTTGGCGTGCCGTACAATAGTAGAGAATATGCTGAAGTGCGCAAGCAAGCAGAAGCCATGTTGGTTGCCAGAAAAAACACGCGCGACTTTAATCAAATGACTGGGGCAAATGTGCCGAAATCATCTTTAGATGGTTCGCGTGAGTCTGTTATTGACGAGGAAGAATACCCAAAAAATAATGCGGATGATAAAGAAGATAAAGTTCGAGACTTGTATGAAAAATACCGAGCGCGCCAAGGCGAAAGATTATCAGGGGTAGATTTATTGAAGCGTTTAGGCGCAAGAAAGGATGAGCCTAACTTCAAAAGCGCCTCGCACATGGCAGCGATTCCATTTATGCGAAAATTGGGCGCCGCAAAGGATAATTTAATCTCTGACATTAGAGATTCGTTTGGAATAGCAACCTGGGGAGTTGGCGACAAAGATGAAGGATCTTTGTTGTTTGAAAATCGGCTAATTGATTTGATGCCCAACCAAAAGAAGCAGAAGGAATTACTCAATTTATTTAACAAAAAAATTAAAGCCGTTGCAGGCGATTCCCGCCCCAGCCCATATTATGCTTTGATACGAGCTGATGGCGACAACATGGGCAGAGTCATAGACGGGCAAACAAAAGAGGACGACCATAAAGAACTTTCAAAAGCATTGAGCAAGTTTGCAGGCGAGGTTGAAGATATTGTTAATAACCAACATCAAGGCTTGCTGATTTATTCAGGCGGTGACGATGTATTGGCATATCTGCCAGTTGACAAGGTTTTGAGTTGTGCCGATGCTTTAGAGAAGAAATTCAAAAATGAGTTAGGAAAATTTTTTGCAGACGACGGAACTACCTCGCCAACGCTTTCGGTTGGCATTGTGATTGCCCATCACCTTGACCCGCTTTCGGATGTGTTGAAACTAGCCAAAAATGCAGAGCGTACAGCAAAAGATGTGACAGGCAAGAATGGCTTAGCAGTGACCTTAAGTAAACGTTCAGGTATTGATAGAACCATTGTTGGTAAATTTTCTGATTTGCACACTCGCCTGAATGAAATGATTGTTTTGACCAATCACAAAATTATCAGTGGCGGCACGGCTTATGAACTACAAGAGTTACAACGCGTATTACCTGATGATTTTTCACTTACTGGTTTACAGGATGAAGCAATTCGCATCGTCAAACGAAAACAATCTGCAGAAGGTAAACAACTTTCAGAAGAAGATAAAGCAAGATACATAAAAATTGTTGATAGTTGGCTAAAAAACATTACTTCGATTGAACAGAAACCAAAACATTATTCACTATATGATTTAGCAAATGAAATGATTATCGCTAAGTCATTAGCCGATGGAGCACAACCAACTACAAGCGTCGCCCTGAGCGTGTCGAAGGGTCAGGCTGAGGAGGCGAAGAATGAGTCTTAAGCTTATCGTGCCGCGTGATCCGTTAATCTTTCGAGATGGAAAACCATTTACAGCCGTGCCAGGCGAGCGCGCAAAATCTATTCCGTTTCCATACCCCGCCACAGTTAGATCGGAAGAGCGTCGTG
>BQMV01000458.1 GCA_022181005.1 Anaerolineaceae bacterium
AGAAGACGGCATACGAGATAAGGCCACGTGACTGGAGTTCAGACGTGTGCTCTTCCGATCTTGTTGGTCAGTTCGAGTAGAACGGAACCGGTTGGGGGCGCGACCGTCATGATCAAACCTTGCAGCGTTTGCCGCGCTCCAGCCACGCGTGAAAGTTGTTCCTTTGGCGCCATCAACGATGTGGAAGCGGACATAGCGGGAGCGTGAAAAGCGCCGCCGAGCGAACGCAATAATAAGACGATATAGATATGCCAGATTTGCGCTGTTCCCATCCAGAATATGCCCGCTAACGCCAGCGTGGTTAATGCGATGGAGCCGTCCGCGACGATCATCACGACCCGGCGATTCCAACGATCTACCAGCGCGCCGATAAAAGGACCTAAGACGATTTGCGGCAGCATGGCGATCAATGTAGCGGTCGCTAATATAGTCGCTGAACCGGTTTCTCTGGTCAGATGCCAAACCAGTGCAAATTGCACCAGCGAGGAGCCGAACAACGAGAACGCTTGCCCGATGAAGATGGCGAAGAACTTAGGTTTCCAATGTAATAAGAATTCTTCGCTTGAAATAGTTTGGATTTTCACGCTTTTCTCCGAAATCGCACGAAATTGATAATTCAAACCCCATTATAAATATGTATTCAATAAATGTCAATAATAATTAATATTATCAATTCTAATATAATAATATTGTTTCTGAGATTGAGCTCTATGATATAGCGTCATGAATTGCCTGTAGATAACGGTTGTTGGCGCTGAATTCTATATGAATTGAATGGAGATAATCTTCTGAGAGGATTTGGAAGTTGCTATTGCCGATGAGTTGAGAGGGTTAAATAATGACGATGAGGAAACCCATTTTGTCTCGCCCGCACGATAGAACGCGGCAAGCCTATCGAGACTGGATCTCTGAAGTTACAAAATTCCTTAACCTAGATAGCGACGAAGCATCTTTGACATGCCATGCCTGAGAACTTCGGAAGCGAGAGTCGCTCCATCAGACGCATTTGTTTTCATCGCCATTCTCGGCGGGCTGAAGCCCTGCCTCAGTTCATGGAAGTCCGCTCAAGCGGACTGCGTCCGCAAGCCCGAAGGGCTTCCACGTACTGAGCGGGCGGCTTTAGCCCCGCTTTTTGAATTACAATCCATCGCACGATGGATTCGCAAAACAAGATCGTCTCAGCGTTCGACAAAACTCTCCTCGTCGGCTTGGGATGCGGCGTCCTCGTCCTGTGCGGCATCATCGCATGGTTTGCGTACATCGTTCAAAACTTGCCCATCCCATCATCTGAATCCACACAAATTGCACCAGCAACCCAAACCCCCAATTCTCAAATTCTCCAATTCTCAACGCCACCATCCCCTCCCACCGAAACTCTTTCTCCCGCCTCCATCCCAAACTTCAACGACTCCCCGCCGACAGGCAAAATTGTTTTCGCCTGCTACATCAAACAGATTGACCAGATCTGCCTGATGAACGCGGACGGTTCAGGGCGCAAACAACTCACCGACTTCGACGCGACCGCGTTCTACCCGTCACTTTCACCCGACGGGCAAACAATTTACTTCTCCTCCACACGCAGCGGCGGATTTGAAATCTACTCCATCGGCATCAACGGCGACGGACTGCAACGCCTCACGCGCGACATCGGCAGTCTCTACGCCCCCGAACTTTCCCCCAGCGGAGAGTTGATCGTCTTCGCCAAATCGGGCGATGGACTCTGGGTGATGAAACCCGACGGCGACAACCCGCGTCCGCTCACGAACCGCGACGACATTGACCCAACCTGGTCGCCCGACGGTTCGATGATCGCGTTCGCCTCCTCGCGCAGTGGACAACGTCAACTGTTCATGATGAATGCCGACGGCTCGAACATTCAACAAGTGACCGACCTCAAGGACATGGGCGGACGCAGTACCTGGTCACCCGATGGGACTCAACTCGCGTTCTATCGCGGTCCCGCAGGCGACCACAACATCTACATCATCAACATGGACGGCACAGGCTTGACGCAACTCACCAACGGCGGCGACAATCTTGGTCCCTCGTGGTCGCCCGATGGAAACTGGATCGCCTTCACCTCCTTCCGCGACGGCAACAATGAGATCTACATCATCCACCCCGATGGGACAGGATTGACGCGGCTCACGAGCAATTTAATCTCCGATTGGCAACCGAGGTGGGGGAAATAGGTCGTACAAGTTCATTGGTTTCGCTATAAATGTGGACGAGTCTATTCAGAATTTTTTGATTGAGAAACAGAGTAAAATGAGTTATTCCATTCTGCAGAAGGTAATACATGCCTAAAGATAAGTTGACCCTGAATAAATTTGTGAGAGTGTTTGGTAAATTAAAAGCCAAAGGTTGGGTTAAGTCGGAGCGTAGAGGCTCAACTGGTATCGGTCACACGTTAGAAAAGTCGATTGGTTTGTCGGAAAACAACATTGCTTATCCAGATTTGGGAACAATCGAACTCAAAGCACATCGGATAAATTCAAATTCGATGATTACGCTTTTCACTTTTAACCGCAAGGTTTGGAAGATGAAGCCGCTTGAAGCTATAAAAAAATATGGCACGCCAGACGAAAATGGACGACTTGGCTTGTATTTTACAATGTCTCGTACCCCAAATAGCACGGGGCTGTTTTTACATATAGAGAATGAATCTATTTCTGTTCGCCATGTTTCAGGTGAAATAGTTGCTGAATGGCAACTTCAAGTGTTGGCGGAGAGATTTACAAAGAAAATTCCTGCATTGATACTGGTTAGCGCCTTTAGCGAAATGCGCGGTGACGATGAGTGGTTCAAGTTTGATAGAGCGCAATTATTGACAGGTACTTCTGCGGAAATTATCCGAGGTCAAATTTTGAGCGATAATGTATCCTTTATAATAGGATTATCACAACGTTCATCAGAGAAAGAAGCGATATTCGCGACCAAAGAAGATAGGCTGATATGGCTATTTAGTGAATGGAAAGATTTATGAGCAAATATCCTGACCCAGAAAAAGTAAAAATGACATTTTACCCAATGGTGGGAAGTGTTGAACAACAGTTTCAAAATTTATTAGACATGTTGTTATGGATTGACGTTAATAATGCAGCTCCTAAACAAGTTTATGAACAGCTCCGTGACAAGTATCAACTGAGCCACTATTTTGCGCGAGACATATATACAGTGTTGTTTGTCAGTAGTGGTTTGATAACCACAAAAGGGGGACAATGCTATCTGACTACCATGGGGAAAATTGTACTAGAGACTTCTTCTCCATTTGTTTTGCTAGAGATATTTGAGAAATCTTTTGCGGGGGTTGTGGGTTTTCTTGAGGTTTTGCGTTCAAAACCAAAAATCAAATCGGGCGAGTTGATTGGTACTTGGTATGGGTTGGTTAAAGAAAGATTTCCAAAAATGCAAAATTGGAGTCGAAAAACATTAAACAATCAGTCTCGCCATCGAATAGATTGGCTACGAACAATGAAGTTTATAGAAATTGAGAATGGACTTTTCTCGTTGACTGAAAGCGGGTGGCGATTTGTTCTACAAAACCCTCCCGAACTTATTGCAATTCAAAAACATGAAATTATTGAACAAGAAAAGCAACTTCGCAAATCGGCATTAGGTGACTTCAAACCATTTGAAACAGCAAACAAGATTTATTCATTAAGGCAATCTTTTGCTAGGGACCGCGCATTTAGATCAATTGTTACTACACAATATGAACACTATTGTGCGGTATGTGGTATCAAATTGCCAGTCCCACGTGGTGCTTACTTGGCAGAGGCTGCTCATATTATTCCGAAGCACAGTGAAGGTTCTGATGACCCTAGAAACGGTCTTTGTCTTTGCAGGAATTGCCACTGGGTTTTTGATGAAGGAGTTATTACTGTCAATCCGAATAAATTGACAGTCATGGTTGCTTCATACTTGCAAAAAACAGATGCCAATCCCTCGATTCGCGCAATCACAAAATACAATGGCAACGAAATTCGGTCAGTAATAGATATAAAGTATTCGCCCTCAAAAATAGCGCTTGAATGGCATAGCGACCAAATCTTTTTGGGATAATGTATTTTATTCGTTTGGATTTTCGGTTCATTCGCGCCGTAACTGGAAATTGTTTAGTCTTTAGGCAGGTTCTTGCTCTCGTAAAAACAATCACACGCAACAAAAGATCAGCCAGCAAGAAACAAGCTTAATGCTTGTGGCTACCCCTACTTGGCATATAGCAACCCTATTTTCCTCACGGTCCCCCCATATCCACCGTCCAATAGCCTCCCAAACTGCTGGTTCTCACAAACACATACCCCACGCCGATCTCGGTGACGCGCGAATTGAGGACATTGTCCCATTGAAGCGGTTCGAGTTTCCATTGATTCATCGCGTCGCCTGGCAGACCGAAAGCGAGCAGCTCAACATAATACGCGGACGTGTATCCCGCGTTGAGCAGGCGTTTGCCGGTCCACAACCCGTCTGAGCCGCGTTGCTTGAAGAAGTCGTTGCACGCCATGTCGAGACTGTGACCCTGCGCGGCGGCGGTGAGTTGCGGATTCACCGTCAGCGCGGCGCGTCCCACATCCGCGCGTGCTTGGTTGATGCGGTCTATCAGTTGCTGGACGTACTCGGCGTTCGTTGTGTAATAACAATTCGTCGTGCCGATCTGCACAGACGTTTCGCCGACGACGATCTTCACCCAGAATGTATTTTCGATCCCGATCGGCACAAGTTCGCCGCGCTCGTTGAGCAACTTGAAACTGCCGAGATATTGACCGTCAATAGATGGCGCGACGAGGTCAACGGAAATGTCCACGTCTGATTTTGCGGCAGTCTCAGGGACGGGAACCGAATCGGGCGCGCTCATCCGTTCGCCTGAGGCGAAGGCAACGGTATATCCTTTCCAGTCGCATGTACCAGAGTTTTGCAATTTCCACGTCTTGGTGAACGCTTCGCCCTTTTCGAAATTTGTGTTGTCGGGGATTGTCAC
>BQMV01000459.1 GCA_022181005.1 Anaerolineaceae bacterium
TAACCAGCCGTAACGATTGGATGGATTGCGCCTACTTCTCGATTTATGCACCAAAGCCATTTTATACTAAATATTTTGCCCAACACTGGATCAGTCAGGTTTATTTGTTGAAGATCAATCCAAAATGACGGCAACATGATCAAGGTTAAGATAAAAGAGACGGCGGTTAACCCCAGCGTCATAACTGCGGAAAGATCGTTATTTTTCTCCGCCAGATCTAAAGCATACAACTCGTCAATATGGTCAACCAGACTATTAAGGCTGGTTATGTTTCTGTCAATATGGGTAAGTAGTGTGGGAACGCCTAATTCTTCCAGCAAAGATTGAGCCTTGGCAATCGCGTACTCAGATCGACTCCAAACCAAGGGATCGCTCATGCCCTGAGACAAAGCCGCCAGTCTGCGCAAATTCCCCGCACTGCTGACGTGTTGAGGAAGGTGACTGTCCAATTCAATGTCCCCGGCTTGAAGCGTCTTACGAGCGGTATCCACGGTCTGCGCCGTTTCTTCCAAAGATTCGTAACTTGCGCGTTCAATTAATTGAGCCAATGCGCGGATTTCCAAGCCAAACTCGATCATGCGTTCAATCGCTCCCCAATAGCGCGCATACTTAACTTTCAATGTGGCGCCCGGTGTTGTGGATACAAGAAGATTGTCTCCTTTATATTTCCGCGAAGGAATGATCAAGGCAGTCCTTGTGGTCAGCAAAAAGATTTCGCCCATCCAAGACGCCAGATTCTTCTCCATAATTCGATCAACAATTTGCCATCGTTGTAAGGGAAATTTCAGCAAGAGGTTACTTTTGCCCATCATTTCATCGTCCGACCCGCGCTCTAATATTGCGCCTTCCAGCAAATTGATCAGCGTTCGTTTTATCAATGGGGAACGATTCAAGGCTTCTGGCGTAACAGGAATTTGCCTTGAAGGATTATTCTCCTTCAGTTTTGAATCGACAGGCTTTGCAGTTGTTTGTTTCAATTTTCCTTCTCTGATTACAATGGATTCATCCGCGTAGATATCGTCAATATGGTAGACCACATAGGAATCGTGCAGCGGCATGGACAATCGCGGTTCTGGCTTGGTTAAATGGAGCGGCTCCGCGCCAGAGACCGTGATCTCACCCGTTGCTTTGACAAACAACGACGCGACTTCCATAGCCAACTTCCATTGAACAGGGTTGTATAGTAATTCGCCCTTGTCTGAAGGCTTGCTTCCCAGCCACTTTAGAAACGCTCGAACTGATCGTTCTACTTTTTTGATTTCTTCGGGTTCTTCTTTTAGCTCCTGCCTTTTTTTAGCAAGCCAGGCTCTCGCGCTTTGCACGTCGAGCGACTCGTGCAATTTCAAAACATCTTCGGCTATTTTTACGAGTTCGCGAGGACTGTTGTATTCCCGCGTCAGTCGAATTACGAACATTCCAGTTACAGTGGGTCTGATATATATCTTCCAAGTATTCCATGTATGCAGGAATAGATTGCGGAATTGAAAATTGTCCATCAAATCTTTTGGAAATGTAATTTCTTCTTTCTTTAATAAATAAGAGGGGACTACGTGTTCTTCCAGAAAAAGCGCGCGAAATACGCCTGTTGCGAATCCCACTTGCTCTGTGGACATGCTGTGAACTGTCTGTTCCCCTTTTGGATCATGGATATTTCTTGTGAATGGCGTTTTGGCGCTTTTTGCATTCCACCAGCCGTTTCGAAGCGTCTCAGCCAATTGAGATGTTCCGCGGATACTTTCGAACCGTTCTTGATCTTCGGCGGCGACAAACCGCTTCATATTCAGCACGAGTATTACATTGGTATATCCTTTTGCGCTTATCTTTGCCTTCATGGTATCTCCCTTAATCTACAAGGATAGGCGCAAATTTACCACAATTTCGATCTATTCAGACAAATACGTTATATCAACGCTTTCCGATCTCCACCTCTTAATTTGCCCCTACACCCCGCTCTCTAAATTATTGGCAATAATTATCTCACGATTATAGACACAGAGGGCTTCGGAAACCGCCTAAAGCCTCACGAGATGGTAGAACTGACGGCGGAAGTTGGCAATCTTACATTGACCAAAACAAGACCCTCCTTGACCTTGCTTTCGCGGAGCGCTTCGCCCACTTGCGGCGTGATGTTGGCAAACCCGTGCCGAGCGGAGATGTTGAACCAGAGTTCTTTACGTAGGATTTCATACAACGCTTCTATCTCCTACGCTTCATTGTCGTCTCAACAACGAACCAACAGCGCTAACGCAACGCCCGTTTATACGCGGCAATCTGAAGAAAGATCGTCAAAACGCCACAGATGACGGCGATCAGCCAATTCACCCAGCCATTTAAGTGGAATGCGTATTGCGCAAAATACATCCCTGCAAAGCAAGTCACGCCGCTAAGAATCGCGGCTTCACGCGCCTGATAAAAAGAAATGCTTGCCGTCTTGTATCTCGGCGGCAGCGTGTGCGTCGTCCAGCGGAACGCTTCTGCCAAATCTTGATTATGTTCAACCGCAAATTCTTTGATTTGATTCATCGCCAGCGCCGACTCGTACCACGCTACACGGAGCCTCGCCAATTGCAAAATAACGCTTACGCCCAGCAAAGTGAGCAGGAAGAAAACTGCGCTAATCGCTAATTTAAATTCCAGCGCGAGAACGTCGAGGTTTAAGAACTGTGCGCCAAAAAGCGCGGCGATCAACGACCCCACAGAGACAAAATAGAACGAGGAAACGCGCGCTCGGTCTTCATTCGCCTGCGCGGCGGTCTGCGCAATATAGCTGAACTCTTCCTTAAGGATTTCATCGGCAGAGATAGGGTAAGCGGTTCGTTTAGGCATAATCAAATTATAACCTTATCCTCTCCAAGAATCGTCCACGCTGCAAAACAACCTTTCAACGCTCATGTTTTACCCTTGACATATTAGAACGTTTGTTCTAAAATCTTGGGCGACAGTCACCTATTCAATTAAAGGAGATCGACATGGCCACATACCGAAGAAACTCAGGGGATGGATTGCAAACCCTATTCCGCGACCTCACACGCGGGAGACGGTTAAACCGCGGCGCGCTCTGGGGCATGATCATCCTCGTAGCGTTAGTCGCTTTCGAGGTTTCTAATTTCAACGCTACGCGTTTCGCCCTACAGGACATCCTCGGCGGGCTTTCCTTCGGCGGATTGCAATGGGCGACCATTCTCGCGATCGCTTTCTGCGGCATTGACTTTGCCGGCATCGCCCGCGTCTTCACACCCGAACAAGGCGCCGACGAGCCGAAAGAAGTGTATTACCTCTTCGGCGCGTGGCTGCTCGCGGCGGGCTTCAACGCCATCCTCACTTGGTGGGGCGTGTCTATCGCCATCGTCAATCACACCAGCGCATCTGGCGGCGCAGTGATCAGCAACGAGACCATGACGAAGGTCGTGCCGATCTTCGTTGCAGCCATGATCCTGCTTATCCGCGTGTTGATCATCGGCTCGTTCTCGCTGGCGGGAGATCGTATGTTCACCACCGCAGAATCGAGCCGGGGTTATTCTCACCCTGCTTCGCAACAGACCTATCGCCCAGCAACGCAATCGGCGGCATTACGCCCCGCTTCCAGTTTGAACCGCCCAGCGCCCACAATGCAAGGTCAATCATATCGTCCCGTGACGAAGCCTACGCAACAAGCGTCTTTTACGCGCGCTGAACCTACCTACCATTCGTTCAGCGACTCAGCGAGCGAACGTTCATACGACGCTTAACGCATCCGCTCTTTCGCCAACTGAATAATTCGCGCTTATCGAAGCTCGGGCTCTTACGCTTAAATTAAAGGAATCTACCATGCCCCGCGCTCGTTCACAAAACCTCCTCGATCGGCAAACAGCCGCCGCAAACGATAATGCAAGCGGCTGTTTGTCTTTTTACGCCTTGCCGCCTCTTGCCGCGATTTTGATCGCGTGTTTACTCGCCGCGCTGGCGTCGAACGTATCGTTTCAAACGCCCGCTTCGTTCGCCAGTCAATCCGTTTCAAGCGCACCGCCCGTCGCAAGCGAACTCTCCCCTATCTTCACGCGAGAAGTCCAATACTGGGGAAATAATATCGTCCGCTGGGCAAATGCTTCTTCTCTCGATCCTAACTTAGTCGCCACAGTGATGCAGATCGAATCATGCGGCGATCCGCGCGCGTTGTCGCGTTCAGGCGCGATGGGACTCTTCCAAGTGATGCCGTTCCACTTCCGCTACGGCGAAAACGGATTCAATGTTGAAACAAACGCCCTACGCGGATTGGAATATCTCGCGCGGTCGCTTCAAACCGCGGACGGCGATCCGCGTCTCGCGCTGGCTGGCTATAACGGCGGAATCGGGGTCGTCAATCGCGGCGAATGGTCGTGGCACGCTGAAACGGCGCGATATGTACGTTACGGTACGCCAATTTATACCGACGCGCGAAGCGGGTTTTCATCCAGCGTATCTCTCGATGAGTGGTATAAAAATTATGGAGCGGGCTTATGCCGCCAACCCGCGCAACGCTTCGGAATTGACAACTAGCAGACTATGAGACTAGAAGACTACAAGACTAGGCGACTACATCACCGGCAGCCAAATGGCAAACACTGTACCTTGTCCCTCTTCAGAATTGAC
>BQMV01000460.1 GCA_022181005.1 Anaerolineaceae bacterium
CCCTCGCAGCTCACTTTCCAAGCCGATTTCAATTGTTCAATAGATAAACCTCCTACGGTCATAAACCTTGATTGGCCTGTTGCAAATACAACCATATTTCTAAGATGAAGACCTAGATCTAGATCGAAGCCAACTTTCGTGCATTTGGTTTGGAAAGCTTGAAATGTCGCAAGAGAAGTTCTCCATTTTGCTGTAATCTGAGCAAGAGCAAGATCAGAGCTTCGAAGTTTTGCGCCGAGCGAATTGACTCTGACAAAAATTTCTGTAACTTCATCGTATGACATACTGCGTTCCAAAACATCCATTCGATAAATGTAGTTACGAATGCCGCGCAAACGGGCAAGCCTCTGACTGTACTTTGTGTACAGTGGATCGCTGATTTTCTCAATTCCTGCTCTGGATAAGAATGGAGCATCCTCGTTTGTTCTAAAAACATCAGTGACTTTAACCCAATGCGGCAAAGTTTCTATCTTTCTAGTCGCCACAAGGAAGGTCATTTTATCGAAGCGGCGTTGGAGCTCATCATTTGGGGTATCAACATCAATATCATCGTCGACATCATCTTCTTCACCGTTACCATCAGTATCTTCATTCACCTCTGTTACCACCGCCAATTGGTCAGGATGTTCTAGGTTGAATAGAATTTCAATTGGCCTTTTGCGTCCGCGCACCTTTACTGGCTCGCCGCGTATAACCGCGGACAACGATGTCAAACGCTGTTGTCCGTCAAGTAATAAACGTGTGCTCTGATAAGGATTTAATTGTTGGGCGATTGCAAAATCCTGTTGCGGTACCTTTTCGTCAGTATCCCATAACAAAATTACCCCAGAAGGGTAGCCGCGATAAAGTGAGTCTAGGAGATCTCTCACGCGTGTTGATCGCCAAACGTAGCGGCGCTGCATCTCAGGCAACCTGAGTTCTCCACGTTCAATCATGTTTACAAGCTCTTCAACAGATGCTTCTCCCTTTGCCATGAATAATTCCTTTCTCAGAGACCTATGATTTCATTGTACCTTTTATTACATCCCCAGCCAATTCCCAGCCTCACGGGGAAGATTCCCTGCGGGACCCTGTCTTGCGGTGCAAGGCGGAAGTGATTCCAAAAATAATCTTCCATATTGCTTCGTCAACACGCGGCGATCTAAAATAGCGACGATGCCGCGATCGGATGCGGTGCGGATGAGACGACCAAAACCCTGCCTGAATTTCAGTATCGCTTCGGGGAGGTAATATTGATTGAACGAGTCTTCATACATTTCAGAACGCGCCGCGATCAACGGATCGGTAGGGACGTCAAAAGGCAACTTCGTAATTACAACAACTGAAAGCGACTCGCCTGGCACGTCCACGCCTTCCCAAAAAGATTTGGTCCCGAGCAATACTGCGCGTTCAGTCGCTTTAAATGACTCGAGCAACGCGTTCGGCGACGCGCCGTCGCCTTGTTCGTAGACGAAGATGTCTTCGCGCGCCAGCGGAGCGGCGATTTCCCGCGCAGTTTTTTTCAGTGCGGCGTACGAAGTGAACAGCACGAGCATTCGTCCGCCTGTGGCTTTGGCGATATTGAGGATCGTCTTGTTGAGCGCCTGCTCATAGCCGTTTTGATTCGGCTCAGGGATGTCGTTGGCAATATAGAGCAGAGCGGCGCTTTCGTAATCGTACGGCGAACCGAGTTGCATTTCATCCGCTTCATCTGCGCCGAGGGTGTTTCGTAAGTATTGGAATTCGCCGTGTGTAGTCAGTGTGGCAGAGGTGAGAATCATAGAGCGTTTTTCATGCCATAAATATTTCTCTACCATCGGCGCCACGCTTAACGGGGCGGCGTTGAGCGATAGGCGATTCTGATTCGGTTGTACTTCGATCCAATAAACCGTGCCGTTATTGGGCTTGCTAATCATGCCCGTGATGTTTGCTTCGGCTTCGGTAAGCCTGCGCGATACATTGCTAATGTCGCCCATTGCGTCTTCGAGGTTGTCGTGACCTTCCGCGTATAAATCTGCGGCGGCTTTGTAAATGATGGATAATTCTTTGAGTAGATTCCGCAACGTCTCGCCGGTTGCGTCCCAAGCCGTTTCCACTTCATCCCAAAACGGGAGCGTGCGAGTCGCGGGCAGCACGCGCGTCTGCCAGGCGTAATTTGACGGCGGCTGTCCCTCGCGTTGCAAACGCGCAAATTCGTTCAACACGCTGAAGAACTCGCGATTCATCTGTTCGATGCGAAATGCCATATCGGTGGCGTGACTGACTTGTTTTTGGAGCAAGCCAAAGTCGGAGGGGCGAAGCGCGGCGCTCGTTTCGCCGAGAAGCTTTCCAAGCGCGCCTGCGTTCGATCCGCCGATCTCTTTCATCATGCGATCCAAGTCGAATTGAGTCAAGCGGAACGACATGGCGTTAGTCGTCGCCGATTCTAAGTGATGACCCTCGTCAATAACGAGATGCGAATATTCGGGTAAAACTTTGCTCCCTGTGGCGATATCGGACAACAATAGCGCGTGGTTAACGACTAAAATGTGCGCGGATTGCGCCGCGATCTTTGCGCGGTAGAACGGGCATGTCCCGCCTGTGCGTTTGATGCATAATTCAGAGGTGCAGGCATCGTCGTCCGCCGACATACGATTCCAAATCTCGCGTTCGACGGGACCCGTGAGGTTGATCTGACTTCGGTCGCCGCTTTGATTGGTTAATTGCCATACCAACACTTTCGCCAGCACGCGCATTTCGTCTGTGTTGCGCGGATAGGCATGGCGCATGTTCTCCACTTTGCGCGGACAGAGGTAGTTGGAACGTCCCTTCAATACCGAGAAGCGAAGGTCGAGGTTGAGCGCTTGACTCAAATTCGGCAGGTCGCGCTGGATGAGTTGATCTTGCAGGTTGATGGTGTTGGTTGAAACAACGACGCGCGTGTTGTTTTGAACAGCAAATAGCGCGGCGGGAATGAGGTAAGCGAAACTTTTGCCAACGCCTGTTCCGGCTTCTACCATCAGGTGACTTCCGTACGATAACGCGTCGGATACGGCGCGCGTCATTTCCACTTGTTCGGCTCTTTGCTCGAATGAATCGAAATATTGAGAGAAAGGTCCGCCGTATTCCAGAATGGATGCGACCTCTTCTGCGTTGAGCGGCGTTGGCTCTTGAGGGTTGTCTAGTGGCGGGAATTTGGCGGCGTCAAATCGCGTTGCGCGCTCGTTTTGTTTAGGCGGCTTCTTTAATTCGTCGTTTTTATCAGGCGGCGATTCGACGATCTGTTGAAAGATCCAACGCGCATCCCATTCGACAGCTTCGCTAAGGCGTGCGATCTCTTCTATCAACTCGCGCGGCAGTTCGCGCGCCATCTCGAACAGCTTATTAAATGCCGCCATAGTAACTTTAGCGTCGTCAAGCGCGCGATGGGTGGCGGGCAGTAGAATGCCCAATTGTTTGCCCAATGAGCCAAGGTTATAGCGGCTGGCGGCAGGCATGACCACTGCCGCGATCTCGTAGGTGTCAATGACTTCGTTGTAGTGAAGTATCCCCGCTTGCTTTTGAATGAATCCTAAGTCGAAGCGGATGTTATGCCCCACGACCGGCGCGTCGCCGACGAACGCTTCGAATTCGTGGATAACCTCGCGTAATTTTGGGGCGTTGCGCGTCTCTGCGTCGCTGATACCGGTCAGCCCGGTGATGAATTCGGGAATGTGCCTGCCGGGGTTGATGACCGATGCCCACTCCGCTTCGATGCGGCGTCCTTTGAACTTTACGGCGGCGATTTCGATGATCGCATCGCGCTCATCGTTTAATCCCGTTGTTTCGATGTCAATGGCTACGATGGAGTTCATAATAGAACAAGTGTATCATAATTAGATGCGTAGTCTCCAATCCCCAGTTCCATTGCAAAGGAACAGAGATTAGAGACTGAATGGCGCCAGTCGTAGAATGCTCACTCGGGCAGCGCGGCTTTTACCGCTATAAGCGTCGCTGGGGCGATCGGCTTTTCCTTGGCTTTTTGACGGAAGTAATTTTTGACAGCGTCTATTTTAATGGCGAGCAGAGGTGCATTCTCGGCTTGAATTTCGATCTCGTCGTTCATGAAGACTAAGGCGGCGTTTACTTCAGGGATTTCGGTTTCTTGAAGACGATTCGCTAAAAATTTCTTGATCGCTTGGATATCGTGTGCGGCGCTGAGGTCGGAGCGGCCGAGTCCTTCTTGACCGAAAATGCTCATGTAGGCTTGTATCAATCCACCGTTAGTGAGGCGCCAGCTATCTTTG
>BQMV01000461.1 GCA_022181005.1 Anaerolineaceae bacterium
GGGTATTGTCATATTGCTGGTTGGTGTTCTCCAAAGAATTTTTATTGGTAATGGACTGACGCCACGACTTCGCCTCAGAATGAACCGTATATCAAGGGTAGATGGACAACAAATGTAACTACAGAAAGCACCCGGTCGTATGCTTTCATTCCGGGCACAAACGCAACGGCATATGCCAGATATACAACAACGATCAACAATGGCGCATCTACTGTTGATAAAGTAGTTGATCAGGAGATATACTACAATGTATGGGTCTTTCTGGTTGGATACTATCCACAAATCACACGAGTAACTTTGGATAACAATGACGATATTGCGGGGTATAAAGTTGCCTGGGATGAGGTGATGCTCTGCACCTCAGGAACATGTCCATAGACTGAAAATTGTTTGCATTGGGCGTTGAGATATTAATCTCAACGCCCAATATTGTCTTAAATTCTGAAATGATTTCTGTTTGTAACAATAAATATAGGTGTAAATAAAATGTCTAAGAATATCATCTTTGTGCTGTTGTCTTTTTCCTTCTTTCTTTCCTCTTGTGCCAGCCCTTCACCAACATCTTTTTCAGTGACCCCAGGAAATGTGGATGAATACTTTGCCCCTACTCACACCCCTCGCCCCATCCCAACCCCTTTGCCGAAAAACGAAAATGGCGAAATTGTTTTGCTCCTTCGCAAACGTTTTGCGCCATTTGAAGTTATGATTTTGCGTTTGTCAAATGAATGTCTGCAAAGTTATGGACAGTGCGGCTTAGACGGAGAAATTCTTGGCGTTCTTCCTCAAAGCCTTTCACAAGTGCAAACAATATCATGGACAAAAGACGGTCAGCTGGCTTTTTTCTGGGATGGGAGTGTTGCTGATATTTATATTTTGGATGGCAATCAAGGAACATTTCAACTCTTTAAAAAGGATGTTCTAAAAGTTCGGGAAAATTTTCTTTTTTCTCCTGATGGGCAAGAAGTAATGTTCGAAATCCAAAGAAATGAGTATGAAACAGATTTGGTTTTGATGAACAGATTCTCTAGTGAGATCAAAAAATTTGACTTGTCTATATCTGGCGTCAAACACCCTTCGCAGTGGATTGATGAGAATGTTGTGTTGTTTTGGAATGAGGTGAATGAGGGAAAAGGATATTTGGTTGATGTGGATGTATACATGCTTGATGTCAACAGTCAAAGCATCCAGCCTTTTGATATCGGCCGTGATTGGATGCAGACATCTATTCCTGTCTTTTCTCCCAATAGAGAATCGATGGCGTTTACAGTATTAGGAACAGTTGTTGTTCGGGATGTGTCCACAGGAGTAGAGAGTGTAGTGAATATTTCACCCGAGAAAATTCTCTGGTCCTTGGATTCTGAAAATTTAGTAATTTACAATCAAAACAAGGAAATTTTCACAGTGAGTTTTGATGGAAGTGAATTTGAAAAAATCTATTCATTATCAGAGAATGAGTACTTGGAAGATTGGATATGGCTACCTGATAATGAACGTATTTTACTTATTGCTAGTGACGAAGACGAAAACAGGCGTGTAGGAGTCGTTTCGATTGTAGAAAAAGAATTTGCTCCTCTTAATTTGTCATTGTTGAGCGAGTATGATCCTGTATCTTTTTCATTTAGACCATAAGTGGGAGAAAATTAATGTCCTGTGGGGTCATTCTTTTTCCCACCTCGCATACACCGCCTGCGACAACAACCGCCCCGCGCTCTGCTCGCGTGTGACCAATTCGCTCATTTCGATTCTTCCCCAAAGTCTTTCATTAATTATGAGATGTTGCGTGTAACATCCCGAACCGAGGCTATTCGTTGGTGGGTGGAAAAAAGTACGGATTTCCGTACTTGAAAAGATATATTGAAAATGCTATAAGTCGCTTCATAGATTTTAAAGGATTTAAGGATGTGACTGTTGGCGGATAACGAAAATATACTTTCTCGAAACATTAGATTTTCGGATATTCAAACTATATAAGGAGAAGCCATGAGAAGAACAAAACTGGTTTTGATTGTGTTCATTACAACGTTGTTTGTGGTAGCAAGTAGTTTCCCATTTGCTCCAATTGCGTTTGCGGCAACTTGTAGCGGGAATAGTTGCGATGGTCAGTTTGCCAGTTCTACGGGATGTGGCAGTTCGGTTACTAATGTGAAGACAATATTCCCTGCAAGCAGTAGAGTGGATTTAAGGTTTTCGACTAATTGTTATACCCTGTGGGCAAAGACCACAAATACAGATGGCTCGGGAAGGTCTTTTTATGCAAATGCTACCTTGTGGTATCAGACCTCTCCCTACTACTATTCAGTATCATCAGGCGGCAAAATAGCTGTCAATCTGGCAGTTGTTAGTCAGCAGAGATATTCCGGAATAGCCAACCCGCCAGGATGGAAGGCATGCGGACATATATCTTCAAACCCCATTTCCGCGCCGGTGGGTTCACCGTGTACGCCTTAACGCTGGTTTGGAATGCAGTGAAAAGATCGTTGCAATAAAAATTATATAGGAGATAACATGTTTCGTAAATCTATTGATATTGCTCTGGTGGCTCTCTTGATAATAGGCTCCTTGGACATGGCGGGCGTTGTGGTTTTCACGAATCGCCCGGTAGACGTTGCGGCAATGCCGGCGGAACAACTGTTGGTTGTCCAGACGGATAGTCCTCAAACTCCACCTCTCAGTGCGGATGACGCCTCAACCAACAGTAGTAGTACCGCGCCAAAAGGCATATTTCCAATCGTGAAGACAAAAAACAATATCAAAATCGAATTGCTAAGAATAGAACTAAGCGCTGGGTTTTTGTATGCTGATATTTGTTTTGAGTTTCCTTCTGATAATCCCGCCTGGAGTTTGGGTGGGCCCGACAACCTGAAATTGAGTAATGGTGTAGCGGAAATCGGCGTTTATTCTATCGAAATGATCCCCGATCCACAAACAGGTTTGTTGAAAAAGGATCAGGATGGGAAATATGTTGGACGCTGTGATCGCGTCGGCTTCCCCTTGACAGATGGGTTTGTTCTGGAAAACCTGAAACTTTCGATTGGCAAGTTGGTCACTGATTTGCCTGATTCGCCGGATTGCAACAAGGTGCAAGCAAAATTAGACTCGAAAAATTCGGGCATAAAAATCAAGTGTGTCAATGAGCTTGGCAAGAGCGGGATCGAGGTTGTTTTGAAACCAAAAGGCATGGATGATGTGCAAGCGCAAAAGTTTATTACGGAATCCTTGACGGAAAGTGTTGAAGGGCTTTGGGAGTTTGAGATCGGGATTCCGTAAACTTTAGTGAAGTAATGTGCTTTGCAAGAATGGCGATCGGCTGGTCGCCATTCTTTGTCATGGCGTCTTTTGTATTTCAGAGTACTCGTTCTTTCCCCATCTCGCATACACCGCCCGCAACAACAACCGCTCCGCGCTTTGCTCGCGCGTGCAGTGGGAGAAACCGTTGGGGAATCTTAATGCAAACGTTGATTGACAAAATAATGGGGGGGGGTATAAAATATTTGTATATTCAATTATTGCGAATAGGCAAAAGAAGGAGGGTATGCCGATGAACCCCCCAGACGAAATCACAGCGCTTGTAGGAGATGATCATCCTCTCGTTCTTGAGGGGATGCGTTCCATTCTCGAAAAAGCCCCAGGAATAAAGATCGGAAGAGCGTCGTGTAGGGAAAGAGTGTA
>BQMV01000462.1 GCA_022181005.1 Anaerolineaceae bacterium
AGCGGGTATTCAGGGGATGATCCAAAACCTTCCGCAAGGTTATCAAACTTTGCTTAGCCGCGCTTTTGGCGAGAATGGCAGAGGGGTAGATCTATCTGGCGGCGAATGGCAAAAGGTGGCGCTTGCACGGCTTTTCATGCGAGACGTTGATGTGTTGGTTTTGGATGAACCGACGGCTAGGCTGGATGCACAAGGAGAATACGAAATTTATAACCAATTCACCGAACTGATACGGGATAAAACAAGCCTGCTCATTTCTCATCGCTTCAGCACGGTGCGCATGGCAGATACAATCGCTGTCCTTGAGAATGGGAATGTTTCAGAGTGCGGCTCACACAATGATCTGCTTTCACGCGAAGCAACTTACGCCAAACTCTATAAGATGCAAAGTGACCGTTATCGCTAGACAATTGAATATATTTGTAGAAGCGCGGTACAGGGAGAATATCCATTCAACTTCAGATAATGGGATAAAAAATTCCTCCCGTGACCAGTTCCACGGGTGATGTTGCATCAGCAGTTCAACTGCTGTGGGAACAACGATGTTTGGTTAGTTTTTATCTTCCACGCCGACCCAAATGTGACCGGGAAGAACGGGGCGATAGGCACGCACGGTGATTTTCTCATTCTCCACGACTGTATCGTTCATCATGCTCGGATGCACGAGGCACAGATCGGGCGTGCGGCCATATTTCTTTTGATAATACTCCGTGGCTTTCCTGATCTTGTTGTCTAAAGTTGTTTGCGTGTCGTCGAACCAGAGCATTCCAGTGTGCATGTCAAATTCCTTTTAGTCTAAGCTCGGTAACCAGAATCGAAGCCAATGATTTCCTTCGCGCAAGGTAAATTGCGCGTTGCTATTTAGTGTTTGCAAGTTTGCGCCAACAGCCAGAAGTTGTTGAGCGCGGCAATCGTCTTTGATTGAGCCGAAGATTCGCGAACGAAACGCTTCCAGCCAAGGCATGAGATTCTCGCTGCGGCTCGCGTCTAGTGTGACGATGGGCCACACGCGGCGGGCGGGTCCGCGCAACAGCAACCAGCGTAAAGCCTGACGCGCTTCGAAATCGAGATTGGTTGCGGCATCCAGATCGTCGAGCAATAATAGGACCGTCCGCGAATTAGGTTTACTTTCACGCGCCCAACTCGCGGCGGTGAATAGAAACTCTTGCGCAGAATCCGCATACAATGGGAATATCCCTATGCTGTTCGATATGTTTTCGAACTCGTTCCATTCCTCAGGATGATTGGTCAACGCAGCGAATTGAAGCGCGCTGGCCGGATGGGTGATCTCGGCGGCGCGGGCGATGAGGCGCAGTAGGTCGGTCTTTCCCGCGCCAGCGTCTCCGACAATGAGGATAGGACCGGGAACCGCATCGTGCAAGTTGAGTAGAACGGGCAGTGCATCTGTGGCAATGCCCATAAATAAACCTTCCGTTGGGATGGCGCCGAGCTCTCTTAATGTCTTGCGTAACGACGGGTTGGTCGCAATTGCCGCCGTTTTGCGCGATGAAGCGATCTCTGGCATAAGTTCTGTATATGCTTCCATAATCAAAGAATAACGATTCATTTCTTCCTTTTCTTTCTAACTTTCTGTAATTAGAACGGGTGTTCTAATCATAAGGGGATTGGGTAATTATGTCAAGGTTTCCAGCGTTGGTTCACAGATGGCTTTCTCAGATTGAGGTTGGGCAAATTCTTTGAAGCGCTACGTCCGCGAAGAATGCAAAGAAAACTATTTTTACTTCGCGCTGACAGCGTTCTCTGCGGTCAACTGGATCGTGTTTTAGATTGCTGTAGCGCAGCGGAAGTCCCGTGCGTACTTCACGGGGCGGAAATTTCATGAATGAACTAGCGAATTAGAGAGCTAGGAAACGATGAACTAGTCAACTAACTTGCCATAATCCATAAATCCTGCTACACTTGCGCGTCTGCCTCCCGTAGATTGCGATGGTTTATGGGATCAGCGGACCCCGGCGTTTTACGGGGCTGAATAACTTCCCGGAAGGGGATGGTTTTGGTATAATCGCCCTGCTTAATTGGGCGGAGCGTTTGCTCGCCGACGTAGCTCAATTGGCAGAGCACCCGCCTTGTAAGCGGGCGGTTACGAGTTCAAGTCTCGTCGTCGGCTCTTAAAAATTGAATAGTTGATCTTTGAAATTAAGAGGATCAACGCATGTCATTTGCGGGCGGTTACCCAAGTGGCCAAAGGGGACTGACTGTAAATCAGTTGTCAGACGACTTCGGAGGTTCGAATCCTTCACCGCCCACTTCCCGAGAAATTCTCGGCGCAGCATGACATGCCCACATAGCTCAGTCGGTAGAGCACACCCTTGGTAAGGGTGAGGTCACGAGTTCAAGTCTCGTTGTGGGCTCACTTGCTGAAATAAGTTTACGAGCAAAAAGGAGAAAGAAATTATGGCGAAGGAAAAATACGATCGCAGCAAACCGCACCTCAACGTAGGGACGATGGGGCACATTGACCACGGCAAGACGACGTTGACGGCGGCGATCACGAAAGTGGCGGGTCTGATGGGCTCGGGCGAATTCAAAGCGTACGACCAAATTGACAACGCCCCGGAAGAAAAAGCGCGCGGGATCACGATCAACATCTCGCACGTGGAATACCAGACGGAGAAGCGGCACTACGCGCACGTAGACATGCCGGGGCACCGCGACTACATCAAGAACATGATCACCGGCGCGGCGCAAGTGGACGGCGCGATTCTAGTGGTAGCGGCGCCGGATGGACCGATGCCTCAAACGCGCGAGCATGTGCTGTTAGCGCGCCAGGTGGAAGTGCCTAGCATCGTGATCTTTCTGAACAAAGTGGACATGATGGACGACCCGGAGTTGCTGGAGTTGGTGGAATTGGAACTGCGCGAACTGTTGAACAGTTACAACTTTCCCGGCGACACGACGCCGATCGTGCGCGGCTCGGCGAAGACCGCCTTAGACAGTCCCTCGAAAGACCCGAACGCGCCGGAATACGCGAGCATCAAAGAATTGTTGCGCGTGCTGGATGAATACATCCCCGAACCGAAGCGTGAAGTGGACAAGCCGTTCATGATGGCGGTGGAAGACGTGTTCTCGATCAAAGGACGTGGCACGGTGGTGACAGGGCGCGTGGATCGCGGCGTAGCGAAGAAGGGCGACGCGGTGGAGATCGTAGGCTTGCGTGAGACGAAGAGTTCGGTCATCACAGGCACGGAAATGTTCCACAAAGAGTTGGACGAAGTGGTAGCGGGCGACAACGCGGGCATCTTGTTGCGCGGCATCGAACGCGACGACGTAGAGCGCGGGCAAGTGTTGGCGAAGCCGGGCTCGGTGACTCCGCACAAGAAGTTTTTGGCGGAAGTGTACGTGTTGAAGAAGGAAGAGGGCGGGCGGCACAAAGCGTTCTTCAGCGGGTATCGTCCGCAGTTCTACATCCGCACGATGGATGTGACGGGCAACATTGAACTGCCGCAAGGCGTAGAGATGGTGATGCCGGGCGACAACGTGAACCTGACGGTGGAATTGATCGTGCCGGTGGCGTTGGAGCAAGGCAGCAAATTCGCCATTCGCGAAGGCGGTCTGACCGTCGGCGCTGGCGTCGTCACCAAGATCATTGAATA
>BQMV01000463.1 GCA_022181005.1 Anaerolineaceae bacterium
ATACGAGATAAGGCCACGTGACTGGAGTTCAGACGTGTGCTCTTCCGATCTCAACATATTGCCAAGCACGCAAGCGACGCGGTGGTACACAATCATCAAAACGCAATGGAATAATAAAGATAGTTCCTTCTGGTTTCTCAAGGGCAATATCCAATGCGAATTTCAATTCGCGTTGAATATAACCTTCTTTGGTAACAGATTTATTGGATAAACACACAATAATTGCATCGGCATCTTCTACAGCCTTTTCGATTTCCATGTCCCAATCTTGACCTGGCAGAAGTTTTTCTTCATCTAACCAAGGGTCAATCCATCCTTCGGAGAAGAGACGCTGGTATAACTCGCGGGCAACAAGTTTATCCTGTGATGCATGACAAAGAAAAACACGGAATTTCTGATTAGTGATAGACATCATTCTGTTCGTGACATTATGAAATGATAATCGAAATTAGTTATGATTTGCGTGCCAACGGTTTGCGTTAGCGGCACGGCGGAACAAAAGACGACATGAGAAAGCAAACGAATTATACCCAAAACCAGTTAGGCGGGCAGTCGGCGAAGCCGTGTCCGCTGCACGCCTTGTTAGGCGTGGTTGAGAGGGATAAGTAGCCTGTCATGTCGCTATTGTATCAAGCCCTAAGTATGGGCGGACAGTTACGGAAAGACGAAGAGAGGCGCGGGAAGCGTGAGGGTCACGCGCTGTCGCGTGACACCCGCGACGCGCCCTTGTCTACATGCCATAACTCACCGCGACTAGAGTACAGACCATGACTCACCGCAAATAGCGAGGCGAAAACAGGCGAAAATGAGAGGAACATGAGAGGAACATGAGAGGAACACAAGAGGGTAGGGGGGAAGTAGCCAAGCGCGGGATGATAAAAATCGCCTAATGCGGACATTGGCAACCGTCAAGAGGAGTTAGACAGCCCGCCAGAGACCTAAATCTTTTTTTTCCGACGGCATAGGCTCTTATCACGCCGCGAGGGGGTCGCCATGTCAAGGGTTGCGGTTGCCCCGCTCTTGGGCAACTTGCGAAGCAACCCCATAGGGGCGCGCCCTTTACATGAGCGTCGCAAGTGGTACTATGCAGGCGGGCGGAAAAAAAAGAGAAGAGAACCGACTAAAAAGCCTTGAAATAAAGCGCCTAACGGCCTGCGTTACCCGCGCTGGGGCGGGCGGCGGAACGCCGTCCGACTGGGAAAATGCTGAGGCGTAGAAAAATGCTTGGAATCGCGCCAGAATCCCCAGCGTCGGGTGCACGCTTTGTTGGGCAGGCTTGGTGAATTATATGCTTACTGTCTACAAAAATCACCCACCGCCCGATTTAAGAATTTCTTGTTCAATTTTATAAAAATACATTAACTATTGAATAAACCAATGCTACAAACATCAATAACATCATCGCTGCTTTGGGGAGGCAAGAGTCTTTATCAGACGATTGATTTTTTGCAACAGTTGCTAATCCTTCTAAATCTCTTTTTAGTGTTTCTCGGAGATTGTCCCAATCAGCCTTACTTACTCCAAAATGAGCAACTTCGTAAGTGAAGCGATTATTGAAATCTGGGGGATTTGGGCGAACTGTTAATCTGTACAATGTTAATGGTTTGGAATGATGATTATGGTGAGCTTTCAGACTTACTCCAACAATGAATTTTGGCATAACCTTTTTGGGAATTATTAACGCAACTCCGTTCGTTGACACAACAGTCTGGTCGTCTCTCCAGCCGAAAGTGGAATTGCAGAAGCCTTGAACATCTTCTCCTCCTACAATTTCTCCCCGACCAGCTAATAGTTCTCTTCTTGATAGTTCAAAAATTCCAGTTATTTGGGATTCAAGTGATTCTTCCCAAATTTCCAAAACATCTGTTTGTTGCATAGTGTCCTTCCTTGATATAAACAGGATACTCTTTAGTCACTGTATTCTTCAAAATACTTATTTATCAGATGTCGAAATTCTTCTTCCAATATTTTCATTGCAGCTATTGCAGCATAAATAAGATACTCCCTATAATCATCATTGTTCGCCAGAGAGTTCAAATCAACTTCAGGCTCAATTTCCCAAATAATTCGAGACATTCCTGGCATAACAAACCATTCGAAACTTTTTGGTGACCGTGCATTTTCCTCCAAGTATTTGTACAGTATATCCCCGCCGTTTTTGTTTCGTATTTGTATTTCAGCAACAAAACGTACCATGTTTGCCCAATTCCATGAAAAGCAAATCTCGGGTTTAAGTCTCTCTATATACCAATTGTTAGCGCCCCATCGTCTTTCATCAAACGCCGAAGTATACACATCGTTGAGTTCAACAAAAAATGATCCTTTTATTCTGTTTTCAGTATCCCAGTCCATGTTTTTCCTCTTTTGTGCTAATAACATACTGCCCAACGGTCTGCGTTACCCGCAAGTGGGCGGGAGGTGGACTCGGCTTGAGAGCAGTATAAACCCGAAGTAAGGAAAAGGCTTGTGAATCGCGCAGAATCCCACTTGTCGGGTGCACGCTTTGTTAGGCGCTGACCTTATTTTATAAATTGACTCAAACCATTGGCGAACCCATGCGCTATTATGCTTGGTGCGATTGAACGCGAACGCCAAGCCAGTAAGCCAAGTACGAGCCCGCCAATGGGAACAATTAACCAAAATGAGTAGGGAGCATATAGAAAAGCGTAAGCGTGCCCTAACCAGAAAAGCCCAGCTTGTATGAGCCATATCCACAAATCTTTCAAACCCATTTTACGTAAGCATCCCCAAAGAAATCCTCTAAAGAGCGGTTCTTCGGCAAGTCCTGCAGAAAGCATTTGTTGAATTGTGGCATATTTCGCCTCGCTCCAGGAGAACACCTGAGCGCGCGCTGGATAATAAATCCCAAATATTTTCGCAAAGTAGACTGCGAGTGCCATGCCTCCCAATATGCCAATTAATAACCAGCCCCAAGTCCGTGCGGTAAGTTTAGGAAGACGAGGGCGGGAAAAAATTAGTGCTAGGCTCAGCCCAAGAGCAATAAATATACATGCATAACTATCATCTTGCAATCCAAAAAAGAATGCTTCAAGAGGTTTGCCTAGTATAAATAGGATGAGCACCAGTATATCAAGATGGAAGTCTGCCAAATGGTCTCGTTCCCACCAAATAAGCAATGCGGTTAGAAAGTAAGTGCCAACAAAATATACGGGGTCAACCCATTCCGCCGATTTTGGAGAGATCATTGGCATTCCAGTAAGAAAAGGAATCCTTAGAATAAGAAGACATCCGACCAACAACCAAGTTAGTCTCGAATGCGGGTCTCGGCTTACTGTTTTGTAGAAACTTGCCGCCGATGATATAGTCATTGTTTATGATCGCCAAAAAAGTTCTACAACCAAGCGCCTAACGGT
>BQMV01000464.1 GCA_022181005.1 Anaerolineaceae bacterium
CCCTATCATCGAATCGACTGCCGCGCCCATCTCCGCCCTGCCAGTCGTCGGCGGCGCGGACAAGATTGCCTTCGTCCGAAACGCCGATATTTGGATGATGAATATAGACGGCTCAGATCTCGCACAACTGACCACAGACGGCGTCCCAAAGTTCAACTTGAAGTGGTTGGCAGACGGCAAAACGCTGCTCTACATGAGCGGAAAGTCGGTCAAAACTGTAGATATTGAAACGCTGCGCGAAGAAACGATCATGAGGTATCAGGCGGCGGACTACTTCGAGTCTTTTCAAGTTTCACCAGACGGGATGCAAGCCGCTTTAAGCGTTAACCGCGAGCTGTTCGTCGTGCCGTTCGATCCTGAGAAGCTAATTGAGGTCTCGAATCGAAACCATTTGCTGGCATTAAATGGTTGTATTTTCTATGACAAATTCGCCGTGACAGGCGCGTTATGGTCGCAGGATGGGAAACGACTCGCGATAAAATTTCTAGCGAACAAGAGTGGAACGCAGGTAGACGCTATTCGGCTCATTGACATCACAAAATGCAAAGACGCCACTTTCGCCAAATTGGACGAATTTCCGATTGGGCGCTTCGAGTTCGGCAGATGGATCGAACATTTCAGTTGGAACGGCGACTTGCTCTTCTATCTCAACAGCTCCAAACGCAACGAAGGCTTTGGCGACCTGCTCTTCTATAACGGCGATACGCACAAATTTGAATTTCAGGCTCCATACGAAGGCAACTGCTGCTATCGAGACGCGTCCTTCAGCCCAGACGGCTCCTATGTAATTTTCGCTTTCCAAGATATTCGCCTCGGAACAAACAGCCCCATCAACTTATATTACCTGCCCTCAGATACGCTCTCTTTTAAACGAAAGTTAGAGCCGATACCGTTGCCTGACGGCTTCTTCGCACAACGCACCGAGAAGCCGCTCCCCGCCTTGCGGCCCGCGCAATAATTTCTGCTCGATGCATCGGCGTAGGAAATCTGCATCATGCCTACGCCCTCTAGGTACAATGCCTTTTCGACAGTCTCATTAGGCGGCTTGCAGACGCTTGACATAGCGTTGCTTCTAATCTATACTGTTCATAATCATAGCGTTCACAGTAGCCTCAACCTATCCGTCAGCCATTGGCGCAGACTATTAGTACTTGCACTTCAGGCAAATAAAAAGGAGGCAATATGCCGAAAACCCGATTCTCTTACCTAAGTATTGCGATCTTGGCGTTGGCGTCAACTTTTTTCGGATCAAACACCCAGATTGTAAATGCGAGTTCATATCCAAAGGCAGCGGCTCTACCAAATCCCGCAGGAATGATTCTTCCAGCACACGTATCAACTAAGCCGAAGTATGGGATTCTTGGGGCTCATTTATCAGGCTTTGCAAGAAGATTTAGAAATGATACGAACCAAGTCATAACAAACAACAACACAAAAACGAGCAGCATTGACATAGTTTTTAATGGAAGTGTTATTGCGCCAATCTCAGGCACAATTCGAATTCCGGCTAGTTGCGCCAGTTCTAAATATCCTGCTCATCAAATTGTTTTTATACAAAACGCTGACGGGACTGCAATTGGACTGACGCATATAGCATTAAAAAATGGAATTAAGTCAGGTTCAATCGTTACAAAAGGTCAAATAATTGGAAAAACAGCGTGGCCTATCCCGACTTCTGCATCCACGTCCTTAGGATGTGGATATGGCACTTCCCCCCATATTCACTTAACTTTAATGAAATGGACAAAGGGCTCCGGAAATATTATCAATTATTCAGAGCAATCTATAGTAAACAATTACATTTCTCAATGGATAGTAAAAAACACTTACCTAGACGGACCGCGAAATGACGTTCAAACAGGCAGATTCATAGAAGACATTGTGAAAATCTCATCTCCTCATCCATTTAGAGACGCAAATGGGTATAAGATTATTGAGGGACGAGACACAGGGGTTGTTCGTACTATGTTTTTTGTTTCAGGCAATCTTAAACAGACTTGGAATTTAATAACTGTCGGGGATGGCTATTACTACTTTAAAAACATGCAGTATAACAAATGCTTATCAATTGAGAACTCAAGTGCAGCCAATAATGCCAAAGCAATTTTGCAAGACTGCACTGGCGCGTCTTCGCAGCAGTTCCAATATGTAACCATCGCCAACGCGCCAGGGAAAATAGCGATCAAAGCAAAACATAGCGGTAAAGTTCTTGACATCCCAGTAAATTGGAGCGGGGATCCATTCGCTGGCAATGGCGACGCTTTGCAGATTCAACAATACGATGCATTCTATGGCACAAATCAACAATGGGTAGTATCTAGTCCGTGAATTTAAGAAGTAGGTTTTCAAGTAATTTTATTGAAGACCTACTTTCCAATAACAGTCGCAAACCAACGCTCCTCGATCAGAATTCTTTATCCTTTCAACAACTCGTCCTGCTTCGTCTCTTCCTCTTCAGGTCTTGCCAGCGGGGGCATTTCGAGGATCGAGCCTAAGCCGAAGTGCTGTAAAAATTCGGGCGTGGTCGAGTAGAGAATCGGACGGCCGGGTCCGTCGGCGCGGCCCGATTCAAAAATAAGATTCTTATGCAAGAGACTTTTCATCATGCTGTCGCTGTTCACGCCGCGGATCGAGTCGATTTGCGGGCGCGTGACTGGTTGCTGGTACGCGACGATCGCCAGCGTTTCTAACGCGGCGCGGCTGAGGTTGGTCGTCGCCTCCAAACCGAGAAAGCGTTCGACCAAGCCCGCCAGTTGCGACGCGGTTGTCAGTTGAACGCGCCCCGCATGACGTTGGAGATTCAAGCCGCGTTGCGCAAGCAAAGCGTCTAATTCATTGAGTCCGCGCTCGACAACCGAAGGGGCAACGTCTAACGCAGCGGCAAGTTGCGCCAACGCTACCGGCTCGCCCGAAACGAATAACAGCGCTTCCAGCTGCGCGGCAAGCGGCAATTCGGGTTGGGGGTTTTCGCTTTCGATCGTCTCTAAATCGCCCATGCTATAATTGCTCCAACAAAAAATCTATGAAGATAAAATTTCTTTTCTTTCCATTAGCCATCATTCTCGTCGTCAGTCTCGCTTGCACGCTTTTCGTCGGCGGTCCCGACTATTCGGACCTCCCGCCTATCCCTGCATCTACGGAAGACGTTCAAAACTTGAAAGACAGCGTTAAAAAAGCGTTTGAAGACGGCTTGCAGAGCGGCGTAGTGACCATCGCC
>BQMV01000465.1 GCA_022181005.1 Anaerolineaceae bacterium
CCCCTACACGACGCTCTTCCGATCTCTCATTGAGGGCGATCTGGAGGGCGCGATCCGAAAATTGAATGCTGAGCGCGACGGGGAGATTGAAATTGCCGGACCGACGTTGGCGCACAGCCTCATCGAACTTGGTTTGATTGATGAATGCCGAATCTATCTGCACCCTATTGCGCTTGGTCAGGGTAGACCATATTTTGCCGGACCTCAGCCGCCGCTCCGTCTCATCGCTCACGATCGGATTGACGAAGACGTGATCAGGTTGACTTACGTCCCTGCTTAGAATGCGCTTCTTAATCCGTTCTTATATTTTTTAGCACACAGATTTCACGGATAACACGGAATAAAACCTTATGATGTTTCCGTGAAATTCAGCGACATTTGCGATGTCCGTGCCCGGAAAGAGATTTAAGAAACAGCCCCTTAGATGTCGTATATTCCATCCCTTACTCAGACGTGACCGACCTGCTCGGCGGGCAATGCGCGGCGGAATTCGCCATCACCGACCTGTACGAAGACGTGATGACCGATTCGCCGCTGGGGAAATTTCATCCCAATTACATTGCCACGCGGGCGGTGAGGATGTAGAATGGGTTGACGATGACCACTTACGAAGCGCGTTTGCAGGATAACTATCTTGCGCTCCTCGAGGAAGCGAGCAAATATTACATGACACGCGGAGATGTTTTCACCACGTTGCAAAATCTGACGCGTCGGCTAGGAGAGGCAAACATCCCATACGCGCTGGTTGGCGGACTGGCGCTGGCGGCGCATGGATTCGTCCGCATGACGCAGGATGTGGATATTTTGATGACCCGCGAGGGATTAGAAGTTTTCAAGGAAAAATTTGAGGGGCGCGGATACGTTTCCGCATTTTCGGGCGCGCAAAAAACATTCCGAGATACCGAAACACAGGTGCGGATCGAGATTTTGGTCACAGGGGATTACCCTGGCGACGGCAAGCCCAAACCTGTGGCGTTCCCCGACCCGTCGGTTGTTTTTACCGAACGCGGCGGGATGCGCATCATTCCCATCGAAAAACTGATCGAGTTGAAATTGGCTTCGGGCATGAGCGCCCCGCATCGCCTGCGCGACTTGGCGGACGTGCAGGATTTGATTGCGACGCTCAAACTTCCAATCGAGTTCGCCGAATCATTGGATGAATCGGTGCGAGAAACTTTTCGGCAATTATGGCACAGCGCGCAGGCGGACACTTCAGACAAGCAAGAGTGAATTGAAAGCAATGCGCGGCGGGATTCGTCCTCACCGACCTGTACGAAGACGCGATGACCGATTCGCCGCTGGGAAAATATCACCCCAACTATATTGCCACGCGGGCGGTGAAGATGTAGAATGAGGCGAAGATGAAACGGGTTCGGGATATTCGATCTCTGGAGAATAACGCGGTGGTGATGAAGGACGAGAAGGTTTTGAAAGAGTAAAGTATAAAGATATGAGCGCTACAATTTGTTTATCAAATTTTAACTTTCGGTCGTATAACGTCCCAAATAATTTAGGACGTTGTGCGGCGAGCCTACGCCGCCCATAAGCTGTTATCCCGCCGCCGTATAACCCCTAGCTGGGCTGTTCTCTTGATAGATTGCCAGATTGGTTAAGGACAAGGTAGAATCCGTTATGCTTCTTAAGCAGTATCAATATCAACTGTTTGCTGATTATTTCCAGTTTTATGTGGAAGATGAGAATCCCGAAGACACAACAGAGCATATTTGGGATGATCAAAGAACTGTTGAGATTGGTCTTGCTCTAGGCAAAGGCATAATTGCCGTTGGCACTGTACGAAATTTCACAGTTCCCGTCTCTCTTGAAATTCACGACTCCGAACCCAATAATGATTTTTCCATGTGGGACCGAGTCAATGAATGCAGTATTGACATTCCTTCAGGAACTCTCGTAATTTTTGGATGTACGGATTATCGTCCAGACGCCGTAAGAGTTCAGGTTGCCCCGCAGTGTTACAGAGCAAGAATTTATTACGGTGGACTTGACACCGTTGCTGATTTTGATAAAGGCGATGATACTTACAAGGTGGCTTTATGGGTGGCGCCATTTTCGGAAATGCGAATCTTGAAAGAAAGAATTACAAAGACATAGGTACCCTATTGCCCCAAAACAGCCCAACAAAGCGTGCACCTACGTGTGGGATTCTGTAGCATTTTCAGGCTTTTTTCTACACCCAAGCAGAATCCTGCTCTCGGAGTTTTGTCCACGCCCGCCCACCCGCAGGTAATGCACACCGTTAGCCTGCCACCCGCAATCCTTCCTGCTAAAAAACGAGCATAATCCAAAATGAAACAAGCAAGCCGTTTACAACTCTTTGATAACTGGGCAAGGAATTACGACAACTCTACTACGTCAGAAAATGATGATTTCCCATTTACTGGCTACGAAATGGTTTTAGAACAAGTTGTCAGTTTGGCTGATGTAAAGCCCAACATGCGAATACTTGACCTCGGTGTCGGTACAGGTAATTTAGCCGCGCGCTTCTTCAATAAGGGTTGCAAGGTTTGGGGGTTAGATTTCTCGGCTGAAATGTTGGCTCAAACACAAGAAAAGTTACCACAAGTCAATCTTGTCCAAGCAGATTTGTTAGGTGATTGGACGCAAAACATCCAACCGCCTTTTGACCGAGTTGTATCTTCCTATGTTTTTCACGAGTTTAATCTTGGCATAAAAATCGGATTGCTCCAAAAGATACGGTCACGATATTTGTCGCCAAATGGGATTATTCTTGTTGCCGATATTGCTTTTCCTGATGTAGATATTCGAACGGCGGCTTCTCAATACTGGGCAGATTATTGGGATGAAGACGAATATTATTGGGCAAAGGATGAAACAATCATCGCGTGTGAGAAGATTCGCTTGCAAGTTGCCTACAAGCAAGTTTCAAATTGCGGTGGCGTTTTTACTTTTGTTGACAAAGACGCAGGCTAACAAAGCGTGCAGTGGATTGGCGGGAGTCTGCGCGTTCTAATGTAGAATTGTGCAAATATCACGGCTTCGTTGGTTCAGTCACTCCCCCGCCCACACACAGGTAACGTAAACAGTTGAAACTGTAGAAAAAGTACCTTTTCAAAAACTCACTTTTGAAAAAGGGGGTAAAAACATAGAAAAGCGCCTTGT
>BQMV01000466.1 GCA_022181005.1 Anaerolineaceae bacterium
TAGGCATAAACCAAAATTACACCGTCACGCCCTTCTTTGTCAATCCTTTTATGCACCAAAGCCATTGGAAATGAAAACTACTTGGGTGAAATTGTCAGATGTATGTGAAACAACGAGTGGAGGAACTCCATTGCGTAGTGTTGCCGATTATTACGGTGGCGACATTCCTTGGGTAAAGTCAGGCGAATTGCTTGATGGTTGGATTACAGACACAGAAGAAAAGATAACGAAGGCTGGACTTTCCAGTTCAAGCGCTAAACTTTTTCCAGCAGGAACTTTGCTTATTGCTTTGTATGGCGCAACAGTTGGAAGACTTGGAATCTTGGGTATTGATGCAACGACAAATCAAGCAGTCTGCGGAATTACACCAAACGAACAATTAGATCGAGATTTTTTGTTTTACTATCTGTTGAAACAAAGAGAAAAATTGATTGGAAGCAGAACGGGCGGAGCACAACCAAATATTAGCCAAGAAATTATTCGTGAACTAAAAATCCCCCTCCCCCCGCTGACCGAGCAAAAGCGGGTTGCGTCCCTGCTGGCGCGGGCGGACCGTCTGCGCTCCCTGCGGCGGACGGGGCGCGCCCTCGGCGAGTCTCTGCTCCAGTCTGTGTTTTTGGAGATGTTTGGGGAGCCAGTGAGAAATGAAAAGAAATGGGATGTTGCCTATCTCGCTGAACTTTGCGTACCAAATAACGGCATTAAGGCTGGTCCATTTGGCTCATCAATAAAAAAAGAAATTTATACAAAAAGCGGTTATCGCGTTTATGGTCAGGAGCAGGTTATTGGCGGAAGTTTCCTGATTGGCGATTACTACATCAGCAAAGAAATGTTTGAAAAGAAATTCAAGGCTTATGAAGTAAAGCCAAATGATATTTTGATAAGCCTTGTGGGTACATTTGGAAAGACGATTATTGTTCCCGAAGGCGTAGAGGCGGGAATTATCAATCCACGCCTTCTAAAAATATCGCCGCGAAGAAATATATTGAACTCTGTTTTTCTTTCAGAATATCTTCAACTTTCTTCTGTTCAAAAACAATTTTTAGATTTATCTCATGGCGGAACAATGGGAATTTTGAATGCGGGGCAACTAAAGGAATTCAAAGTAATCTGCCCTCCGCTTGCCCTGCAAGAGGAATTTGCGGCTATTGCGTCGGGGCGGAGCGGCACGTCGGGGCGGAGCGGCGCTCCGCTCGTACCGAACATCGAGAGTCTGCGCGGGCGCATGTCTGAGTCCGAGCGGCAGGGAGAGGGGTTGTTTGAGTCGTTGCTGAGTCAATCGTTTGCATAAAAATACCCCGCTTCCGCGAGGTATTCTGTTGACGACTATATCTTTTTGAGCAATTCCACAAACTCATCGGGAGACATTGATATTTCACGCAAAATCTCGCGCATGAGAGGTCGGGCAAGGTCTCTGTTTCCGTGGTTGGGAAGAGTCGTTGTTCTGCCATCTGCATGGCGATAGAAAACATGGCTCCCCTTTTGGCGTACAGCGGCAAACCCAAGATGGCGGAGAATTTTATCCATCCTCTTGAAATTCACCATCGGCAATTTGCTCATATGGCAATCTCTACCTGCTGCGTGCCGACAAAATGAAGGGGTTCGTTGGCAATCTCTGGGTTTTCCTCAAGACACAGTTCTAATACTTCCTGTAAATTGCGTTGTAATTCGTCCAACGTCTTCGCTTGGGTATGCGCTCCGACTACATTGGGAATGATGCCTACATAAAGTTGGGCTTCTTCGTCGTATTCGACAAAGGCTGTAAATGTCTTTTTCACTTGTTCTCCTTGTCAGTGGAGTAACTGACTGATAGTATTATAGCAAACAAGCATGAAAACCATGAACCCTTCGGCGAATGCCGCGCCGTTTATTCGAGGTTTCGTGAAAAATTCGTGGACTGAAAGCTTGTCAGGTTTGAGTTTGCGGGGGAGGGGTTTTGGATGAAAACCGTCTCGAAGGCTACAGAACCTTCGGGACGTTGTACTGGCGAATGAAAATCTATAAAACGGAGGATCGAATATGTTACAACAATTCAAAAACATGAATGAACTGACAGGATATTTAGAAGCGCTGGAAGAGCGCGTGAAAAAGCTGGAAGAAGAGAACGGAAAATTGCGCGAGGCGCCGTTAAACAGAGCAAATGTTGATGGAAATGTGATTGCCAAATATGTCGCTCGTTATATACCACAAACAAATCTGATCAACCGCAATTTTTTGAAACGGGCGTTCACGGTGTGGGGACATTTCTTCGTCGCCAATTTAATTATCGGAATCACCGTTGGCATTGCTTATGCTTGTTTGATGATGATGTTCTTTGGATCGTTGTTCGGTAATCTAATTCAAAGCTCCAGATGAGCATGCAAATGAAGCCGTCCACGAATTTTTCAAAAATGCACGAATCGCAGTTCGAGTATTTGTGGATGGTTATTTTGGCGCAGGCGCATGTCCGAGGCGGAGCGGCAGGGGGAGGGGGCGTTTGAGTCGTTGTTAAGTCAATCGTTTGCGTGAGAACCGTCCCGAAGGCTGCAGAACCTTCGGGACGTTGTACGTGGAGAATAGCTGCGTAAAAACCTGACAGGTTTCTACAGAACCTTGTCCGATACGAATCTCTGTCCGTTCTCGGGTGATGTCCGACTCGGGTCACGCTGACGCGCACCCGCAAGGGTGAACCTGTCAGGTCTGCGCTACTTTATCTTGAGATGTGCAACTCCACCGAACGCCAGCGCCACCCATTTTCCTTTTTCAAATTCAACCCACACGCTCTGCGATTGTAAACGCCGAACGCTGAGCACGCTGCCTTTGGTCACCTGTGTGAGAATAGGATACTCCACGCCTGGTCCGCTGCGAACGTTTAACTGCTCGGCGGTCACCTCGAACGATATAGCGGACGGGAATTGCACCGCGTCGGGAAAAGTCGCGTCCGCGCTGCTCGACGAATCTGAGTCGCTGGAAGCAATATACGGCAACGGGTCAACATAGCCTTTATACGCGGGATTCTCGCCGTCAATCCGCAGCCCGAAGTGTAAATGCGGACCCGTGCTGGCGCCGGTGTTGTTGCTGCGGGCGATAACTTCGCCGGCTTTCACTTTCTGCCCCGCCATAACCGCCGCGCTAGCGAGAT
>BQMV01000467.1 GCA_022181005.1 Anaerolineaceae bacterium
CAGCCCTCCTCTAAAGATTTCAAGCAGTGTATTTCCAACGCGCTCAATTCAATATGAATTGTGTATTATTTTAGATTACAGGGGGCGATGTGTCAAGCCAGCGCATTCACAGCGCGCCGTAGTCTACAGAAATGTAAACCCGCATGCTATAATCCCGAAAATGAAGAAATCTGCGATCCTATTCGTACTCGCGGCGTGCAGCATAAGTTTCGGGCTCCCTGCTTCTACGTTCGCCCAAACGAACGAAGAGCCGGCAAGCGGCGCGGTTGTCTGCGCGCCAAGCGCCTACGCATCGTCCGCTGACGATTGCCTGCCGCTCGGACCTGCCGCTTATGTCGCCGAGATGGCAGCTTTGGGGCTAACTTTCCCGCCGCGCCCGCTTTCAGTTCGTAAGCCCGATCTCAGCCTGACGCAACTGCCTTATCGGTACTTTCACCTTGACGAGACTTATGTTCCCATTTTGAATTCGCCCGCAGGCGCCGAAATCAGCGGTTACCAATCAGGCTTTGTCTACGTTTCATATAACGACCGCGTAGATACCGGGCACGGCATTTTTTACATGCTGCCTGACGGACGCTGGATTCCGGGCAAAGGCGCGCGCGTCTCGGAAATTTCTTCCTATCAAGGATTAGAATTCAAGGCTACGCCGGCGAACTCCTTCGGCTGGGCATTTGAATATATTCCCATCGTGCAAGCGCCCGGCTACGATGCGCCACAAAGCGGATCGTTCCTCAACCCATTCACCGACTTATTCCAAGTCTACGATACGGTCAACGCGGACGGCGCGGATTGGAATATGATCGGATCGGGTCAATGGGTTGAGGCGCGCAAAGTCGCCGTTGTAACGCCGGCGGCTGCGCCCCCCGAAGGCGTAACGAACGGCCGCTGGATTGACGTCAATCTCGCCGAACAAACGCTCGCCGTATATGATGAAAATAAACTGATCTTTGCCACCGTCATCGCCAGCGGACTCGAGCCGTTCTGGACGCGCCCCGGCCTCTTCCCAATTTATCTAAAGAAAGAGGTTGAAACCATGCGCAACAGCGACCCAAGCGATTTCTATTACCTCGACAACGTCCCATGGACGATGTACTTCGATAAAGCGCGCGCGTTGCATGGCGCGTATTGGCGCACGCGTTTCGGCTATCCTCAATCGCACGGCTGCATTAACCTTTCCGTCGGCGATGCGCATTGGTTATATAACTGGGCGCACGAAGGCGATTGGGTCTATGTATACGATCCATCGGGATTAACGCCCACAGATCCGGCGTTGTACCACGACTGGGCATATTGACATGTGAATCTACACATGGTAAACTATCGCCCGCTTGCTAAATGGTCCCGTGGTGTAGCGGCCTAACATGCGGCCCTGTCAAGGCCGAGATCGCGGGTTCGAATCCCGTCGGGACCGCAGAGTGTAATTCTGCAAAAAGAAAGCCCCAGTTTTCAATGGAGAAATTCATTGGAACTGGGGTTTTCTGCTTTAAATTCCTCATGGCTCCAGGGAGATATGATGACAGCCAGAAAAATTCCGACAGATGAAGAAGTAATTTTTAACCTCGGCGCGGAACCGTTTCCCACCCCTGCGCCAAGAAGTTTCAGTCCCATGGACTAGGAGCATTAATTTTTAACGTACCGCCCCCCCCTCATGTCGGACAACAACACAATATAGTTTCAGTCCCATGGACTAGGAGCATTAATTTTTAACCATCGTACCGCCCTTTGAAGGTGAACGAGGCTACTTGGCGTGTTTCAGTCCTATGGACTAGGAGCATTAATTTTTAACGACACTGGGATTCCTTGGTCTTGGCGCCATGGTGGCGAAGGGTTTCAGTCCTATGGACTAGGAGCATTAATTTTTAACCTGCCTGTGGAAACCGAAGTGGCTCTAGCCATTGAGGAAGAAGCGTTTCAGTCCTATGGACTAGGAGCATTAATTTTTAACCTCGCTATTCCAGCGACTCTGTTCAATTGCCCGAAGTGTTTCAGTCCTATGGACTAGGAGCATTAATTTTTAACCTGCAGCGGCACGCATGTGCAACTGTGGTGGCCTGCTGGTTTCAGTCCTATGGACTAGGAGCATTAATTTTTAACATGCGGGAAGGGGCAAACATCACAATCTGGCATAACGGTGGTTTCAGTCCTATGGACTAGGAGCATTAATTTTTAACGTATTGCAACTGGCGCTTTATTGGGCAGGGACGTGGTGGCGGTTTCAGTCCTATGGACTAGGAGCATTAATTTTTAACCCAGCGCTTAAGGAGGCGTGTAGACATGAATAAAACCCTTCAAGTTTCAGTCCTATGGACTAGGAGCATTAATTTTTAACGTCCCCACCACAGTGCCTGTGGTCATCCCGCCGACCCCGTTTCAGTCCTATGGACTAGGAGCATTAATTTTTAACATTTTCCCCCGCCTGTTTAATTTCATCCTTCGTCGCAGTCCGCACAGTTTCAGTCCTATGGACTAGGAGCATTAATTTTTAACTTCGCCGCGCCAATATGGTGGCTTTTGCTGGTAAGTTGTTTCAGTCCTATGGACTAGGAGCATTAATTTTTAACGATTGTGGTTGTGATTTCAACGATCGCTCTGGTGTCACTGATAGTTTCAGTCCTATGGACTAGGAGCATTAATTTTTAACGGCTATGGCATCTGGCTTCCCGATGGCGGCACGGTCGTTTCAGTCCTATGGACTAGGAGCATTAATTTTTAACTGATTTGTTCGCAATGTGGTGGCAAGGTATCAGCAAGTTTCAGTCCTATGGACTAGGAGCATTAATTTTTAACAATAAATATGGGGCGCGGCGGACGTTTCTCGACGGGGTTTCAGTCCTATGGACTAGGAGCATTAATTTTTAACGCGGCATCATCGCAGAACAACCCGCTTCCGTGAACGGTCTGAGGTTTCAGTCCTATGGACTAGGAGCATTAATTTTTACCCTTATTCCGCAACCCGTGACGCCGCTCGCAGATGATAGTTTCAGTCCTTTGGACTTGGATCATTCATTTTTACAAGCTCAAGTGTCCGACCATGATGCAAGTTCACTCGCCAGTTTCACTCCTCTGGACTTGCAGCATTAATTTTTACCTTGCTACACTTAACTTTCTTTGTTTTTTTTTAATT
>BQMV01000468.1 GCA_022181005.1 Anaerolineaceae bacterium
TCCGATAAATTCTTTCGAGTGAAAGGATTCGGGGGGGAAAGTGGAAAGCGGCGAGTTGGTCATGCGTGAGCAAAGCGCGGGGCGGTTACTGTCACAGGCGGTGTTTGCGCGGTGGAGAAACGTAAAGTAAAGAAGTAAATATATTTATCGCAGCATTCTCGCAATAAATCTATTCGCGCTTTCTTTTTCGTTTGAAAATATTATGCTCGCAACATTATCGAACCGTCTTGCATCTCATAAATACGAGAGCACAGATCCTTAATTTCATCCGGTTTATGACTAACAAGAATGATGGTAACTCCAGAAGCTTGAAGTTCTCTAAGCAAGCCGTGGATTAGTTTTGCTCCATCTGAATCAAGCGCGCTAGTCGGCTCATCCAGCAAAACAAGTTTTGGATTCTCAAGTATTGCTTGGGCAACCCCCAATCTTTTACGCATTCCAGTCGAATATGTCTTTACGGGACGATTATCATCCGGACTTAAGCCGACACGCTCAATAACTTTCCGAATATCTGCTTTGGACACATAATTACGGATCGATGCGAGCAATTCCAGGTTATATATTCCCGTGTAATCCAACAAGAACCCCGGACCATCAATTAATGCTCCCAGTTCTGGCGGAAACTCATTATCACGTCCGATATATTTCCCAAAAACATTTATTGTTCCCGTGTCCGGCAACACCAGTCCACTAATTACACGCAAAAGCATGGACTTACCGGAGCCGTTTGCGCCATATACGCCAACAGTTTCGCCTACGCCTACAAGCAAATTGATGTTTTCGAGCACCTGACGCCCTCGAAGTTTTTTCGATACATTGTCCACCGTTACGGCAGGGGTCGATGAATTTTCCAGCGTTAGCATACTTTCTGCTTTATTAGTTATCATTGTGCGCTCCTAAAAAATCAAAATTTCGTAACAGCGAGGAACCAATTACTAATAAGATGACAGCAAACAAGAAGTTATAGACTAAAGACATAGTTAGCGTGAAATTGGGCAACCGTGGTTCAAAAGGGAAATGTCTGCTCAATATTGACTGCACTTCAGGCAGCCATTGTTGCCAAACGAACGCATTCTCTCCCATACCAACAATCCAAGCAACCAGAGCCAGGGTTAAGATAGTTAATGTTCCCCAAATAGTTCGATGTGCATGTAATGCAACGAGCGCCTGAATAAGCCCTATAACTGCTAATGATGAAACTGTCAGCCCGAAAACTGAAACGATCACCTGCGTGAGCGACATAGCGGAGGCGGCTTGCCAAACGTTCTGATTGACAAAAAAAGAACTTAACCGAGAATCCCATCTTAACTGAGTCGCTACACCACCAAGGGTTGCTAAAATCACAAGAATTACATAACCAACAGCCACAAGGATAACTGTCACAACAATACCAAGCCACCAAATACGGCGCGATCTTACCATGAGCATAACGATATAATCATGCTCATGCAATTGGCCATTGATAAGGGCGCTAATCAACATTAGAAAGAAAACTTTATTCAACAACCACCCCAACAATACTGTCATGTTGTCGTTACCTAGAGATGGCCCCGAGAATGCGAGAAATACACCATCGCCAATATGGGGGCGGTGAGAATCAAGCAGTAATAAATTCACTGCCAGAATTTGTTGTCCATTAAAAATTCCCCACAGAAAATGAAAAACGACAGCGACCACAAGCCATCCGCGCTGTTGGTTTATGAAGGCAAAATGCCACCTTATTGTGTTGACAAACGAACGCCAGGTTTTTAAAATCGGCGACATACAGGGTAATCCATCGTAAGTAAATCGTTAAGTTGAATTTTTTCGGAAAATGCTAATGCTTCGACAAACGCTCCATAAGCCAATCATACTTATAGTAATCCATATAGCCCAATACAATACCGACTCGGTAAACAAACCAATTAGCGAGCCTGTAACATCAGTATGCCACAAGAACATCCGCTGATGAAACCAAATCGCGTCTAAAAGTGGGGAGTGAATATCATTAAGCCAGATTATTAACGTACTGTAGTTAAGAGCCAAACCAGCCGCAAAACCAAAAATGGATTTTTGAGTTATGAGTGTAATAGCGCTCACCACAACGCTTATTCCAATCCATGCTAGTCCTAGGAGCGTCAACATGAACAATACAGTGGGTAATGGCGAAAGCGCGAGGTATCCGTTAGCGGGTAAACCTTGTCGGTTTAGGATTGACATTGCGGCTGGACTCCATGCTAAACTCCATGGAATAGTTGTAACCGTGATACCCAAAACAATCACAACTATTAATGCAACATACAGACCTACTGTTGCGAAGACACAGCCGGCTTGAACTTGGAACCATCGCCATCGAGAACCCGCCCTCAACAGGGCGAGTTGATCTAATTCTTCAAACAAAGCAATATCGCTAACTAAAAAGATTAACAGATTGGTTAATCCATGGTGAACTGACAGCCTACTGTTGAAGAGGTCCATCACAATATCCCAGGCGTTGATAGAAGCGCCAATTTGTTGTCTCGCCATCAACGCAACGCTTTCATGATGCAAAGTCAGTAAAGTTATAAAGACAAATGGCATCAGCCAGCGACGCTTTAATATGCGTTCAGGCAAAAAATAACCTGCTAGAATATTGTGAGTTGAAGTCAAGGATGAATTACCGTTTTATAAGCTGGAATTTTCTCTCAATATAATTTAAAGTTATCATATTTCTTAACAAACCCAAATACACTTACCGTGCTTAGAGAAAAGATGATTCCCAGCGGTAACAGCGTGGTTACGGCAGTTGTATCTAACACAAGATCGGGCGCCAACGCATAACCAAACCACCATGCTGGAAATCCTACAATGGCAAAAATAAAACTATAAACTTCAGAGAAGATGAATGGAAACACGAGAACAACATAACGATTACGCGCAAAAGGAAAAACCGCCATTCATAGAGAAGCGCA
>BQMV01000469.1 GCA_022181005.1 Anaerolineaceae bacterium
TGCCTAACCAGCCGTAACGATTGGATGGATTGCGCCTACTTCTCGATTTATGCACCAAAGCCGCTTCTTAGTAGAAAGATTGTTTGTGAGACCTAGTCATATGAAAAATAATAGTTTTGAAACTGGTCAATGGAAAAACGGTATTGGGATGTAAGACCTCACCCCGATAACCGTAATGATCGGCATATCGGCTTGACCTCACCCAGATGATCGTAATAATCGGTGTGTCGGTTTGACCTCACCCAGATGAACGTAATGATCGGGGTGTCGGTTTGCCCCTCTCCTAAGGGAGAGGGCATGGGGCTGACTTCTTTTCTGTGCCAAGAGGCGAGTCGGTTTCAACCGACTTCCATGAACTGAGGCAGGGACTGCGTAGCGTCCCGCCGAATTGAGGATGAAAAACGGCATTGCGATCAATGTCTCGTCGTGCTAAACTATAAATATGGATTTCGAGATCATTGGGAACATTGAAGTCATTGAAACCATCGCTGTCGGTTCAAGTATCCGCGTTCTCGCCTATTTGCAAAAAGTCCATGGACGCGGGAGATGGCGTAAACTTAAGGGCGTTGCCAGCGTCAGAATCCCAAACGGAGAAATCCGCCGTGTAGAACTTCACTGGTATGAAACGCACGGGATTGGTCGAAAAGATATGAAGATCAAGCAATATCTGGATGAATAACTATGAACACAAAAAAACAATACGCCCTTTGCATAAACAATAAGGATTACGAAGCTTCTCTAATTCCGCGCAAAATCTACGAAATTATTCCCGATGGGCGCGCAGAACAGGATGATTTTGTGCGGGTGATTGATGAAAGCGGCGAAGATTATCTTTACCATGTTAGCCATTTCGTCTTTTTGGAATTGCCCGTGGAGGTTGAGCAGGCTTTGGTTACTGCGTAAGGATAATTTGTGGATAATGAAAAACGGTCTCGGGATGTAGGGTCTCACCCAGATGATCGTAATGATCGGCATATCGGTTTGACCTCACCCAGATGATCGTAATGATCGGCATGTCGGCTTGCCCCTCTCCTAAAGGAGAGGGCATGGGGTTGAATCCTTCTCTGCTCGAAAGGCGAGTCGGTTTCAACCGACTTCCATGAACTGAAGCAGGACTTCAGTCCGCCGAATCAAGAAATGAAAAACGGTCTCGCGCTATGCAACTCGCGAGACCGTTTTGTTTGCTGGCAATGTATAATCCCATTCAGGCGTCATCGTGTCCTTCACTTTAGAAGTTGCGCATGGACAAGAACCCGAACGATGGTTGGGCAAACGAAAAATCGTAGGAGCGTTGCATCGGTCACCGGAGCCGCCTTTTATTTTAAAGCGTTTTATTTCACGGGGGTCAAGATCACTACGGGGATTGAGCGTTCTGTCTTACTGCGATATTCCGCAAAACTAGGCATAGCGGATGCGATTCTGTCATAGAGCTGCGTCCGCTCGGGCTCGTCGGCGACAGTTGCTTGCGCTTGTCGAGTCTCCGTCCCGATTTCCACCGTCACCAGCGGATTTGCCTTGATGTTGTAGAACCAATCAGGGTGAGTGGGCGCGCCGCCCTTTGAAGCGACGATTAGCCAGCGGTCGTTGTCTTGCATGTAGACGACGGGATTAATGCGTTCCTGCCCGCTTTTAGCGCCCTTCGTGTGCAAAAGCAAGAGCGAGCCGAACCAGCTGACCTTCCCGCCGTTTGCGCGAAACTCATCAATCACTTTTTGATTTCTAACGTTCCATTCGTTCATATATTTTCTCCTGTGAATTTGAGAAAAAGACGCGATTAAGGCTGTGCATCTTACATAGATGCGGGGCTGCGTATATAATGGGCGCATACCTATACCTAGGAGACAGCCATGAATTCAACCTTTGCCATGTGGCGCAAATCGCTTTCGCAATTGATCAAGATGGAAAATAAGAAAGAGTGGGACGCGCTTGACGTCCTCTCGAAATGGTTTATCGCCACCCGCTCCGCTGTTGGCGCCATTACGCTTTATTCAGGATTCATCGGCGGTTTACTGGCTTGGCAATACACGCGGACGCATAACCTTCCGTTCAACCTTGCGACCTGGCTTATTCTTACGCTTGGACTGTTCATCGCGCATGGGACGAACAATCTCATTAACGACTATACCGATTTCAGCCGCGGCATTGATAAAGATAATTACTTTCGCACGCAATATGGAGTTCATCCGCTTGCGCAGGGGTTTTGGGGCGAGTCTACGCATCTGGCCTGGTTTGCCGTCAGCGGTTTGTTGGCGGCGCTCTCTGGCGTGTACGCGCTATACGTCACGAACTTCTCGCCTATCGTGGCGTGGTTATTTGGCGTGGGGGCGTTCATCTTATTGTTCTATACCTATCCGCTGAAATATATCGGCATCGGCGAGTTGTCTATTTTCATTATTTGGGGACCCTTGATGATCGGCGGCGTATTTTTCGTATTGACGGGCGCGTGGAATTGGCTGGTCGCTCTTGCCAGCGCTCCCGTCGGTCTGAATGTTATGACGATTAACCTCGGTAAGCAGACCGACAAAGGCAAA
>BQMV01000470.1 GCA_022181005.1 Anaerolineaceae bacterium
CAAACTTGCTCTACGGTAAAATTTCGGCAATATATCTCAACCTTTATATTTCAGGCGCCTATACCGCGCATTGATACAAGTTGAACTTCTATACAAGGCTTCAATCGCCAATTGAACAGGATGCAATAATATACCCAACCCCTGAACAAAGGTGTTGGATTTATCTGCCCCAGTCAGGATTGAAATGGTGTTACCCATTAGCGGCATTTCATTTCTACCTATCTCCACTTCTAATTCACAAAGATTAGCAATCTCTTTAAGTGAGTTGATTGTATAATGGTAAATATGTCGGGGCACATAATAGCCTTTCCAGTATTTTCCAAATATTTTTGCGCATCCAGAATCTAGATTAGGGACTTCAACATAAATGACGCCATCTGCATCCAATCGTTCCGACAAATACTTGATAAGATTAACAGGATGATAGGTGTGTTCCAATACATGGCGGAGGATAATAATATCGTACTTCGTATTGACATGCTGTTCCGCAAATGTTGCCGCATCGCAATAATTCACTTGATTTGAGGAAGTAGCAGCAATTTGCAAAAGTTGCGGCGGATCAACTTGGTAATCGACTGCGTCAACGCGAGCGCTAGGAAATACTTTTGCCGCCGACATAGCAAATCGCCCATTCCCCGTTCCATAGTCTAAAACTGCTCTAATATTTTTATGCGGCGCAAGACGGGCAATCAGCCTGAAGCCTAGAAAGTCTTTTATTTTATCGATAAAAGAATGACGAATAATATCAAAATCACTGTTTTCTTTTGCTTCATAGAGATAACCGCTTGTTTCTTCGGTTGGATGCGGATCCGTAAATCCTAAATTACAGGTTCTACAAAAATATACATCAAATTCTCCTAGATTTGTCTCGTGATCTTTTATTCGTACAACTTTTTGCCAGTCAGCCTTGCAATCTACACAAGACCTTTGTCTCAATTCGCAATTTGATCGAGCTTGGTATTTAATAGCGTTATAAATATCGGGCTTCATTATCTACTCCATATAGGTATTCAATTGTATATTTGATTTTTTCATCTAATCGAAAATAATCTCGCAAGCCTAATTCATCCTGCGCTCTTTTTGTAGATGGAACATATTTTTCTGGCGCTACTAATGGATTTGGCTTTCCATGAATCTCTAAAGAAATATTTGGGCTTGCGCTTCTTGCTACGCTTCTAGCTGTTTCTGCTATTGAAATATCTTCTTCGCTCCCAACATTGTATGCTCGCCCTGATTCGCCGCGCAAGAGAATCGTCCACAGCCAAATTGCAAAGTCCGCCGCGTAGAGATAAGAGCGATAGGGCGTGCCGTCTCCTTTGACGACAATTGGTCCGCCCTTCAGCGCATCGCGGATAAAATTGCCGATAGCAAAGTGAATATCCAACGGAAGATAAGGTCCCACAAAGGCAAAACAACGCGCAATCTTCATCTCGATATTTGATTGCTTTTCATATAACGCGCATAATTGTTCGGCTGTTATTTTTCCAATTCCATAAGCGGATTTTGGGTCAAGAGAATCCGGTGAGCCAACATATTCTTCGGGGATATGCGTCATGTCGCTAGGTTGCTTTCCATAAATAGCCCCAGAACTGGTCAGTAAGAATTTTTCTGCCTTGCATTGAACTGCAAAGTCCAAAGTATGGCGTGTTCCTTCGATAATCGTATCAAGCATTAGTAAAGGGTTCTCATTATTCAGTTTGGCGCTTGCATCTGTGGCGGCGTGAATAATATGTGAATATTCGCCTTTTGGAAATTCAAAATTTCGTACGTCGCCTTCAATCAAGTTGACGGCAGAATCAAGCATGAGATGAGGTAAAGTCTTTTTAACGGAATCAGGCTGACGGGTCAAAACAGAAGCGGATGCTTTTAAGTCCAGTCGTTGGTTTGCAAAGATAAAACTCTCGAGGAGCCAGCATCCAAAAAATCCCGTTCCGCCCGTGATGAAAATCCGTTCGCCGCGCAATTCGTCCCACAGAGCGCGAGTATGGTCGAGAATATGATCAAGGTCGGCGGCTAAGCGATTGCGATTCATGCTACTCCCAAGCGTCAATCAAAATGCGTTCGGCGGGCGTGCCGTGTTGACGCAAACCATCCGACAATGCGCGAATCATCTGCGGAGGTCCCGCAAGGTAGTAATCGGTTGCCAGCGGGTTGGGGATAGAACTCCAAACGCGATCAAGATCCACGCGCCCCGATATGCAATCCGTCCCCGCAGCGGATTCTTCCGCAAAATAGGTCGCGTGAAAATTCGGGCAGCGTCGCAACGCCTCGTACGCCAGCGGACGATATATCAACAGATCGGGGCGGCGCGCGCCGTAGAAAAGAAAAATTTGATGTTCCTGCTCCGGCGGCAATCCGTCAACGAACGCGGTGAACGCGGTAACGCCGGTCCCGCCCGCCAGCAAACAAACGTCGCCTTCGGCGTTGACGATGAATTCGCCATAAGGCAATTTCACCCC
>BQMV01000471.1 GCA_022181005.1 Anaerolineaceae bacterium
AAATCACCTTTGACCTCGCTGCTAAGAATAAGACCACCAGGTGGTGTGTAAGTTTCATCGGTGTCTATTTTTTCCCATTCTAAAACTATACCAATCCCTACAGCGCTTTCCTTGTTGTCGTCAATACAAGCAATTGGACGAATAATAAGCGGACTAGCAAGTCGGTCAATATATTTCTTATCGCCAAGTTTTCTTCCATGTAGTTCAATCTTTTTTTCAACCAGGCTTTTGTCATGGGGCATATTGAATTGAACAGGCAAGCCAAATTTAGCACGTGGGAATTTTTCCACCAAAACAATATCTTCATCATCGAGTTTTTCTTTTTTTGGCAGATTTGCCTCTATATCATGCAATCTTCTTATTTCATTTGCTTCGGGCCATTGGCTTAAGCCGTGCTTATCACCATATCTTTGTTGGCGAAAATTCTGCAATGCTTTAAATAAATATTCCCAAATTTCTATTTGTTTTCCTTCTGTTTTAGAAATCTTATACTTAGATACTTTTTTCAAATGTGCAATTCCTGCTGGCCATTCTCCGTCAGTCATTAAATACTTATGCAAATAACTTTCGTTGACATCTTTTCTGTTAGGTGCTGGAACTGGACTACCATTTTCCTTTATACATTGCAAAGCACCAAAACCTCGGCGAGTTCTTGCACCAATTCCGCCAAAAGTTTCCCATGCCCATATAGCAGGTTCAATTTCTTTTTTAAGCGTATCTGGATATTTGATTTCAAGTTCAAACTCAATGCCAGCATCTTGCACCGATCCAGCAGGTGTCACCTTCTTTGTTTTTTTGTCAGTTTGTTCCCGCAGAGGAAAAGCAACATAACCCCAAGGTGAGTCAGGCTCACCAATCCCTACTGGAACCTCTTTATTGATTTTTTTCTTATACACATTTTTAGTGATGATGCTTTTTGTCTTATTCTTAAGCAATACGTTTATTTTCACATCCGAGTGACCCTTCTTCCCATTCTTTGCGGCGGCGCCCCAAATTCTCTCTTCTTCTTCTTTCATCTTCTTCAAATCACCATTAAACATTCCCCCGCGCGTAGCCCGCCACCAAAAACGTAAATGACCTCGCACCTCAGTGGCGCGCACCGTTGTCACTTCGTCAGGCTTTTGAGTCTTTGCGCCGCCACCGAATAAGGGCGTAATCAATTTGTACGTGCGCGTTTGAGTGATGATGTCAGGGTCAGATGTTTGTTTAATTACAATAACGTCTTCAGACCTTGCGTAAGTTCTAGTCATTATGCGCCTCCAAACTTTCTTGGTACATCATTCCATGTGCCGAGTAAAACAATGCCAAATCCATCACGATAGTCTTGTGAGTTTTCTTCGCAAACAGAATGTAACCATTTATCACTTATAAACTTATCAATTTTGCCAGCATCCTTGAACTCTATAAAATAGACAGCGCCTGCGGGCACAAGTCTGCGTGTTGGTTTGGGCGCGCCTTTTTCATAATCCCAACCTGAAATGGTTTGATAACGCGGCAAGGCAACCGCCACAATTTCAAGGTTATATGTCTCCTCAAGATGTTTAGGAATGTAGCCATTTTCAAAATAAGCAGGCGTAACCAACATCAAACGGCAATGCTTATCATTCTTAATTTGCGTTTTGATTTTTTCATCACACACAGGCAATGGAGCAGTTGAATTTTGCCAATACACAACGCGCCGTTCACCGCCTAATGTATCTACGCTATCGTTCAATTCCTCGTCTGTTTCAATTGCTAATGCAAACTGAGTCGCATCAGATAATTTTCCGTTCTTCTTTATAAACTCAAATCCACTGGTTTGAAACAACGCGCCAGATAAAGCAGTTTGAGAATCTTTATCAATGCTGACGTGAGTGCGTGTTTCGCTTTCAGGTCCGCGAATTGCTTTGCTCATATCCAACTTGCCGTCAGGATTCATCAGCCACGCTTGAACCAACTCCCAATCCCAGTACAGAGGCGCGTCTTTCATCGGCTTTTCATTGATATTTTTTTTTGTGCCAATTAATTTCAATCCATTTCCCATGTCCGATGAACCATTTCCAAATTCAACAGGGGCAAGCGAGTGAATTTCTGTAGCGCTCATTTGCAAAGCATCGGCAGACGCAGGGAAATACCAATGCACTTTGTCATTTCCCAACTCAACCAAAAAAGGTCCGCGAATGGATTTCTCTTTTAATTCTTCAATTTCTGTTTTACTAAATGTTGTGCCTTTGCGCGTGCGCACCGCCCCTGCAACTGTGGCGGGGTATGGAAACGGAATCGATTTTGCGCGCTCGCCTGGCAGATCGGAAGAGCGTCGTGTAGGGAAAGAGTTTAGATCTCGTGGGTTGCCTGTTCCTTTAAAAACAAAAAATACTTATAAGCCACTACCTCCTCTACTGCTCTC
>BQMV01000472.1 GCA_022181005.1 Anaerolineaceae bacterium
CCCACCGCAACCCAGACGCTTAAACCCCCATCAGATTCTGAACCCTCGTGGGTTCAGAACGGCGACGAATTGTTTATTTTTGATTCAGCCTCCAATGAATGGATTCGCACCGCGCAAGTTTCGGATATAGATCCGCCTGTTTATGAAGCAAATGGAAAAAGGATCATCATTGTCAGCGATGAGTGGTTGGCGGTCACCATCAAGGTAGAAGAAGACGGCCAAGTGACAGCTTCGACACAGGACGGGCAAAAGTGGGTGTGGGGACAGGATGGATGGCTAGGAGTACCTGAGTACCTTACCAACATGAAGCTTGTTACAGAAGCTAAGCAGTGGCGAAAGGCTCCAATGGTAGAGCTAGGAGATCTACCAGTTTTGGCTAATATACTGGATATAAAATCTGCAGAAGGGGAGTTGCAGAGCCCGCCGAGTGGGAAGTATATGCCACTGTTTTATAACCCGAGTAGCCTTAGATATAAAGGTTTTGGTATGATTCTGAACCCACTGGTTGGTAATCAGAAGGAACTTTATGGGCAAGAAAATAGGTGGTATGTGATGGATAGCTATTTTAGATTACCGAGTGGTGCGGTATTGTCTCACGTGTCGGTGTTTCAAAAAGATGGTACTTTAAGTGGGTATTTTACTATTAGAAGCCCTCAGAAAATTTCGGAAATTGGTGAAGCTGGTTTTCTCAGAGGAATATCTAGTGTAAGTGATTATCTTTATCTTTCAATAGGTGATTTTAATGATGAGGGCGGATGTAATTATTTTCTACCCGGCGAAAATGATTATTGTGCTAACTACATAAGCAAAAGAGATGACTATTTGTCCCTGTATCAGCAGTGGGCAAAAACGGGAATGGTGCCAGAGGAGTTTAAGGAAGGTAAGAAGATTCTATTTTTGTCTGGTCAGGCGCTACCTAAGTAGTTGTTGACACTACAGTAGTTGTGTATAGTATGTCTATGGGGCGCTTGGGGATATTTTTTGCACCGCTTTGTTCATCCCTACGGATTAATCGCGCAGCGGAAGCCGACGCTGTTGGTGAATTCGTCCGCATCCCAAAAAACGCATGAGACTGCAATTTGCCAACAGCGCGATTCGCGAAGTACAATACAATCAGCTTGAACACGTTCAACTCACAAAAGATTTCCTAAACAACCCTGATTCATTTTTACGCCACTTATAAAATTACTAATTACGACCCACTGATAACTGATAACTACTCACTAATAACTGATGACCAACCTCCCTCCCACCCGCATCCTCGCCATCGAATCCTCGTGCGATGAAACCGCCTGCGCCGTCATCGAAAACGGGCGCGCGCTTCTCGCCTCCACTGTCGCCTCGCAAATGGAGATCCACGCGCGATATGGCGGCGTGTTCCCCGAGGTCGCCTCGCGCCAGCATGTCTTGAGCATCATCCCCGTCGTTCAGCAAGCGCTTGCCAAATCGAATCTCTTGCTCAACGATATGGACGCCATCGCGGTCACGCGCGGACCCGGTCTTGCTGGCTCGCTTGTCGTCGGCATGAACATGGCAAAAGGACTCGCCCTCGCGCTCGGACTTCCGCTCGTCGGCGTCAATCACCTTGAGGGACACGTGTATTCGGCGTGGATTCACCCCGCGGGCGAATCGATTCCTCCCGAACCGCAATTTCCCTTGATGGCGCTTCTCGTCTCAGGCGGACACACCGAACTGAATCTGATGACCGATCATTTGACGTACAAACGCCTCGGTTCAACCCTCGACGATGCGGCTGGCGAGGCTTTCGATAAAGTGGGTCGCCTCTTGAGCCTCCCCTTCCCCGGCGGACCCGCCATTCAGAAAGCCGCGGAGGCTGGCGACCCTACACGTTTCAAATTCACACACCCGAAATTAGACAATCCCTACGCCTTCTCTTTCAGCGGACTCAAAACGGCTGTCTTGTATCAAGTCAACGCGTTGAAGAAAACGAATGAAGAACTCCCCGTCGCCGACTTAGCCGCGTCGTTCCAAGCGACGGCTGTTGATATCCTCTTCAACAAGACCATGCAAGCCGCGCGCGATTTCAAGGCGAAAGAAATTTTAGTCGCTGGCGGAGTCTCTGCCAACAAACCATTGCGAAACGCATTTCAATCTCAAACTGAATTCAAAGTGAACATCCCCGCCTTTTCATTATGTACCGACAACGCCGCCATGATCGCCGCGGCGGGATATTATCGCTATGCGTCTGGTCACGTTTCAACGATGGACATGGACGTCCAGCCGACGTGGACGCTTTCGTAAC
>BQMV01000473.1 GCA_022181005.1 Anaerolineaceae bacterium
GAGTCCCATAGGTATTGAGCAAGGTCGCCCCCGCATTAGTGGACGCTTTGGCAAGGAGCAGTGTAGTCCTTGTTGGGTTGGGAGGAGCGACCGCCACTAGCGTTTATCCTGCCCTGCTCGGGCGGGCATCTTCGCCCCATAAAGTAATTATAATATGCCGTAGCTTGAAGCCCCAATCATCTGATCTAAGGCACGGGCAGCTCGTTGCGGAAAATGAAATTATTGTGGAGATGGGCTTGGTCTTGAATAATCTTCGGCGCAAGCAAGATGAAAAATGAAAGCGCTGTTCGGGTTCTTTATCTTGTTGCCTCAGAAGTGTTCGATTTCCAACGAGGGTTGACAGACGCCCTTAACTTGATCCTATCCGCTTTTACCGCTCCGGCGCAGTATCTCGTCTGAACTTAAGCCCAAACCTCGGATTTACGCCTTGAGTTTTTAGAGAAAAAGCCTACAATAGGCAATCAACTTTCTTGAAGAGAGACACTATGAATGATACTTTTAATTGTCCTGCTTGCGGCGCGCCCTTAGACTATAAAGGTTCAGACCCCATTATTCGCTGCCCGTATTGCAATAGCTCGGTGATTGTGCCAGAGAATCTGCGCGGACGCCCAGAGTTTTCGACGGAGCGCAGCGATTTTACGTTCGGTAAATTGGATATGAACGGCTTGATCAAACAGGCGCGGCGCATCAATGAGGTGAAAGAGCTGGCGGAAGCCGGCAAGATTCGACAAGCCGTTTTTCTCTACCGTGAGATCAGCGGTTCAGATGAAGCCGCTGCGCAAGAAGCGGTAGCGCGTTTGGCGGCTGGTCAACCGCTTGTTTTAAGCGGGACTTCCACGCTGGGCATGTCGTCCGCTGTATGGGCGAGCGACTCGATTGTTGAGATAACGCGATCGCCTACCGTGAGTAAAACTGGCGCAAGCGCGTTAAATTGGATTGTCGCAATTATCGTTTTTGTTGCGATCGCCGGGGCTGTCATCCCCACATTAGCTGCCTTTGGAGGCGCAGCGGCGATCATGAGAGAGTTCAATGTGCCTGTAGAGGTTAACATTCCCGCAGTTTCGCTTCCTATGAGTTTCGCCTCGCGCGAACTTTCATTCGGAGGCGAGGGTAGCGGCGCAGGTTTGTTCGACGATCCGCGCGCGATAGCGGTTAACCCGACGAATGGTGAAATTTATGCGGCTGGTTATTCCGATGGGCGCGTGCAGGTTTTTGGCGCGGATGGGTCGTTTATTACTCAGTGGATCATTTCTGCGGAGAAGGGCAATAAGCCGTATTTTGACGATATGGCAGTTGCGCGCGATGGCGCAGTTTACATCCCTGTTTTTGGCGCATTGCAGAAATACGATAGTCGCGGCGTATTGTTAAAGGTCATTAAACTTGATGGAGACTATATTGAGAATCTTGATATCGGCGCCGATGGAACGCTGGTGGCGGTCGCTAACGGTGAAGACATTTTATGGTTAACGCCCGAAGGAGAACTGCTTCGACGCGTGGATGCAGCTGTTTCTTCTATTTCTGGCGATTCTGAACTAGACGCTAAAGTAGCCGTAGACGGTTTAGGCAAGGTCTATATGTTGGGCGCGTTCAATAACGCCGTTTTTGTGTACAGTCCTGAGGGCAGATATCTTAACCGCTTCGGCGGCGACGGCGATTAAAGCGGTCAATTTCGCGCGCCGATGGCGATTGAAGTGGATGGAAAAGGGCGCGTTTTTGTCAGCGATATCAAAGGCGTGCAAGTCTTTGACGGCAACGGGCGCTACCTGAATGTGGTCAAAATATCAGGCGTGGCCTTTGGCATTGCGTTCGACGACCCGGGCAAGCTATACGCGACAACTAACAACAGTAAGGTTGAAAAATACGACGTTAAAGAGTAACAGACTAAGCAATAAGGTGGTTAGCCGCAAATCCTGAATGGGTTGCTCCCGAAGGCGGTCGAGAGTGACACTTAGAACATCCCGAATAAAAGGACTGCCCCGTTTTTTGCGGGGCAGTCCTTTTATTCGGGATGTTTCTCTTTCGGTATCCGATTCCCTTGCTCGTCAAACACGGTCGGATATAAACGGTGAGCGCGTTCGGGAAATTTCTTTGCCCACTCCTCTTGACTCTTGCGAATGAACGCCACAATCTGCTTCGCTGTAACGTCTTTCGAGAATTGGGTGCGATGAAGGTTCTTGTCTGTCATAGTTACTTGTTGCCGCTCTTGGCCGGTTGCATCATGGAAGGAT
>BQMV01000474.1 GCA_022181005.1 Anaerolineaceae bacterium
TAACGGTCCTAAGGTAGCGAAATTCCTTGTCGGGTAAGTTCCGACCCGCACGAACCGCGTAACGATCAGAGCACTGTCTCAACAAGGGACCCGGTGAAATTGAAATGGCTGTGAAGATGCGGCCTACCCGCAGCAGGACAAAAAGACCCCGTGGAGCTTTACTGCATCCTGGCATTGTATTTGGGCATACTTTGTGTAGCATAGGTGGGAGGCTATGAAGCTGGGGCGTTAGCCTCGGTGGAGCCGTTAGTGAAATACCACCCTGAGTATGTTTAGATCCTAACCCCATTCCGTCATCCGGATGGGGGACCGTGCCAGGTGGGCAGTTTGACTGGGGCGGTCGCCTCCTAAAAGGTAACGGAGGCGCCCAAAGGTTCCCTCAGGTGGAATGGAAACCCACCATAGAGTGTAAAGGCATAAGGGAGCTTGACTGCAAGACCAACGCGTCGAGCAGAGTCGAAAGACGGGCTTAGTGATCCCACGGTACCGAGTGGAAGGGCCGTGGCTTACCGGATAAAAGCTACCCCGGGGATAACAGGCTGGTGAGATCCAAGAGTTCACATCGACGATCTCGCTCGGCACCTCGATGTCGGCTCATCGCATCCTGGGGCTGGATAAGGTCCCAAGGGTCGGGCTGTTCGCCCGTTAAAGCGGTACGCGAGCTGGGTTCAGACCGTCGTGAGACAGGTCGGTCTCTATCCGCTGTGGGCGTAAGGGATTTGAGAGGAGCTGCTCCTAGTACGAGAGGACCGGAGTGGACTGACCTCTGGTGTGCCAGTTGTTCCGCCAGGAGCATAGCTGGGTAGCTACGTCGGGCAGAGATAACCGCTGAAAGCATCTAAGTGGGAAACTCGCCTCAAGATTAGATCCCTGTAGTCCAGTTAATGGAGTAAGACCGCAGGTAGACCACCTGCTATATAGGCGACAAGTGTAAGCGCAGCAATGTGTTCAGCTAAGTCGTACTAATGGTCGAGGGCTGAATCCCGTGGTGCGGAGAACTTATTACTCTTCCGTGTAGAATCAATCAGTTGCTGTTCAGGCATTACTTGTGAAATAGTCCCTTGGTGATTGGAGCGACGGGGGTACACCCGGTCACATCCCGAACCCGGCAGTTAAGCCCGTCAGCGCCGATGGTACTTGGAGGGCGACCTCCTGGGAGAGTAGGTCATTGCCAAGGGACTTTTCTTAACTTTTTACGCGCGCAGTCTTCTCAACTGCGCGCGCTTCATGTATAATGCGCCAGTAGTTCGGTTGAAAGATACGACTCCGCTTAGCGGAGAAGAACGTGAAGCGCGCGATTTGATCCCCTTGATCTTGTCTCCGTTTCGACTTATTGTTATCTATTCGCCGGCTCTGCGCGATCGCAGGGTTTTTTATTTCTGTGTGGAAAGGAGGTGACTTCGTTTGGCTTCTGTAAATCTTCGCAACGGCGAATCGCAAGACTCGCTGTTGAAACGTTTTCGTAAAAAGGTCGTGAAAAGCGGCGTGCTGAGCACGGTCCGTCGCAAACGCTGGTTCGTCTCCAAGAGCGAGCAACGCCGCATGGAGAAGAAAAAGGCTATCCGCCGCATTAAACGACGTTCATTCACCCGCGACGGCGAATGAAACTAATAGAGAGAAGAGAATATGGCTAAAGAGGACGATAAAATTCGGGCTGAGGGCGTCGTAGTGGAAGCGTTGCCCAGCACCCAATTTCGCGTGAGGCTTGATAACGGGCACGAAGTGCTTGCGTACCTCTCCGGCAAAATGCGCAAACATTACATCCGTATTTTGCTTGGCGATCGTGTTGTAATAGAAATGTCGCCGTATGACTTGACGCGCGCGCGCATCACTTTCCGCCAGCGTAAGAACGCGCCTGCGCCATCGGATACATAATTCGCCATTCTTTCTTAATGAATTAAAACGGCTCCCAAAATTTTGGGAGCCGTTTTCCATTAGAGGCGGGCGAAGCCCCGCTTATTGCGAATTATTTCGGGCGGAGTTGATTGCCGCATGTGCGGCAGAAACGATCGCCGGGCGCCGAACGCGCGCCGCATTCATGACAATATCGCGCTTGCCCGGCAGTTTCCGATTCCGCAGTTTTTGCGCGTCGTCGAGTTTGCCGCCCGGAGGCTGAACTTCAGATCGGAAGAG
>BQMV01000475.1 GCA_022181005.1 Anaerolineaceae bacterium
TGGATAAGAGTATAGATATAAAATGAGATGATAGTGGAGATAGATGTGCGTGTGTAGAGAGAGATGGGAGTTGTTTTTTTTTTTTCAAGCAGAAGACGGCATACGAGATAAGGCCACGTGACTGGAGTTCAGACGTGTGCTCTTCCGATCTTATCACATGTTTGCGCAGATCGGCTCGCGCAACATCACCGATTACAACGCCAAAATGAAATTGCAGGGCGGCAAGAAACTTCCGTTCCTCGTGATCGTCATTGACGAACTCGCAGACTTGATGATGATCGCGCCCGGCGAGACCGAATCAACGATCACCCGCCTCGCCCAACTGGCGCGCGCCACCGGCATTCACATGATCCTCGCCACGCAACGCCCGTCGGTGGATGTGGTGACCGGGTTGATCAAAGCAAACTTCCCGGCGCGGGTCGCGTTCGCGGTCGCATCGAATACCGACAGCCGCGTGATCCTCGATCAACCCGGCGCGGAACGATTACTTGGACGAGGCGACATGTTGTATCAAGCACCCGACGCGCCGGCGGCAGTCCGCTTGCAGGGTGTGTTTGTATCAGACCGCGAGATTCAAAGCCTCGTGGATTTCTGGAAAAATCAACTCGGAGGCGCGAGTCCATATGCCGCCGGGTCAAAATCTGTGGACATGCCTAAATCTGATGTCCCTCTCAAACAGGGCGCGATGTTCGAAGACATGAGTCCTGTGGATACAACGACCGACCCACTGCTCGTCGAAGCGATCGAACTTGTCCGCAAAGAGGGACGCGCCTCGGTCTCGATGTTACAACGGCGGATGCGAATCGGCTACACCCGCGCCGCGCGTCTCGTGGACATGATGGAGGACAAGAAGATCGTCGGTCCGCCCGAAGGCGCGACTCAGATGCGACAGGTTTTGGATTACGGCCAAACCGCGCCGCCGAAGGATGATGGGGCGTAATTCAAATGCGGCTTTCCATCTCCTCAACTTATTTCTTTGGGTTTAAGAGAATCTTGATTAAACTCTCTACCTTCCCCCAAGCACTTCTCACATCTTTTTCGCTTGAAACCCAATTTTCATTATGCTTAATCATATTCATTCTTTCAAGTGAATAGGACGACGCCCAATCGGCTTTTATTTGATTTGCGACCTGCTTAACATTGTTATCATTAATAGATTTACAGTTGCTAGAAGCAACAAAAGTTAACATCTCACTTAAGTTGGGATTATGCGAACTGTGTTTGGCGACCAGCTCATATTCCTTCGTTTCTTTTAAGTAATAGACTAAAGCACACTCCAAAAAACTTCTTATTAAATCATGGGTTGCATTTGGAAAATCTCCGACATTAATATCTTTTAGTTCATTGTAAACAATACGCAAAGAGGTACTACTGAGGTTATAAGGAACATCTGCTTGAAAAAACAAGCCTTTTGGTATTTTTTTACTCTGTTTGCTTTTCTTCTTTTCTTTTACTTCTGTAGTGGGTTGGATTTTGAAATCCGAAGACGTGAATTTGCCTTTTTTGGTAAGGTCAGGCCTGAACTGGTCCGGTAATTTTTCTAAATAGGCTTCCCGTTCATCAGCAGAATTGAACTTCCTTGAGTTGATTGCACCTGTCGCAATATCTTCAATGATTTTCTTGAAACCCTTTTCGAATTCCTTTTTATCAACCTTACCAATGATTTTTCCAAACTCGTCAAACTCAACACCCAAAAATGTTGTTACAGTTTTATCCTTGTAAAACCTCTCTAAGGTAGTAATAGGAAACCCTCTGTCATCGTGAATCTTCTCTTTCAAAGATTCGTTTACATCAATAGATTTTGCAATGTGATGAACCTCAAGCATTTTGATAAATGGTGGAATATTTTGTTCTGGAAACTCTTGCATGATTTCATCAAGTGTTTTGCCATTATCCAACTGTCTTTTATAAAAATAAGCCTGACGTAGAGGTTTCCATGTGCGACGAAAAGATCGGAAGAGCACACGTCTGAACTCCAGTCACGTGGCCTTATCTCGTATG
>BQMV01000476.1 GCA_022181005.1 Anaerolineaceae bacterium
AAACAAGTTAAGGTTATGCAGAACCCAAGGCTGATTGTACCAATAGCGGAAAGATACACTGCGAATTTCGATGCCCTGAGACAGTTTGGGTACTGGGCATGATGAATGGACAATTGAAATCGGCTGAGGCAATGCCATTAAACGGTCATATTCGGTGAAGAACAAAACATGTTCATTGATCCCAGCAATTGCAACGAATAATGAAGATAGCCCCTCTTGCAGACTTCTCATTGCGTTGATATATAACGTAATATCGCCGATGCTCATTCGTTTCGAGAATGCCTGCACTGCCACAACCCCAAAAGCGACGCCAAACGTAGATGCAGAAAGAGTTTCAAGGGCAAGTTTCCAGCGTAGTTCATGGAATTCTTGGCGCTGACGCGCCTGATTTATTTTGCGATACAAAGACAGCAATCCATTGAGCAGATATTCCGCCAATCCGAACAGGCGTATCTCTTTGGCTGTTTCAACAGACGATAACAAGTGGCCAATGTAAAACGCTCGTCGCTCATCAGGGCTCAGGTCGAAAGCCAAACCATATCGCTGACGGCTGAATTTCATCTGCAACCATAGTTAGGGCAACGCCGCCACAATGACCAATAACGCCAGGGTGGGGTTAAATGCCACCAGCAAAACCAAAAAGGTTAAGATCGTAATGAGGCTTTGGAATAAACCGGTCAGGATGCCAAGGCTTTGAAGCGGACCAAACCGGGCGGACTGACTTGCCAAGCGAAAGGTATCGTAAAACTCGGGATTTTCAAAATACCCGATACCGGAAAAACTATTGATCTTTCTATAGACTGAAGATTCGGTTGAGAGGGTGAGTTTTCGTCCAAGTTCGTTGTTTAGATAAACGCTGGATGAAACACAAACCTGACTGACGATAAATACCACGCCTTGAAGAACGAGAAGGAAAATCAGGTCACTCCATAAACTGGCAGATGCAATACCTTCCAGCGCCAGAGCGAGAAGATCAAACAAAAGTTTTGTGATCCAGGCGTTGGCAAGAGGCGTGAGCGCCTGAACAATCGTCAGCAAGATTAAGCCGAGAAAAAATGGAGGATGAGACTGCCAGATCATCCTCAACATTCTTACAAGCGTTGTTCCAAATTTACCGGCATTCGTGAATCTGGAAAACATTACAGCTTATCAACTTTTTCTATTTGCTCAGGGATATTTGACACCGTGTAAATTTGAGGTTCACCGCTAGCTTGTCTTAGCCTTGCTAGAATTACGCCTCTTATACAATGCAAGGGAATGGGCCCAAACACGGTCGAGTCAAAACCCGGTGAATCTCCTTTGACGAAACAATGCCCTGCAGGGACATACCACTTCTGCAACTCTTGCGTTTCTTGGATTGGAATCTTTGTTTGGCTAAGCGGATCGCGCGGCTTTGCAATAGGCGCAACGACCTCATCTCCCGGTAACCCAATAATGCGCTTTACGTAAAGCTCGGGTCCGATCAACTTTGGATCTGTTACCCAAGGCAGTGTCACAGACAGTTTCCATACAACAATCTGGCTTTGGCGCAGCCAGCGGCGCGGCCAGTAACGCAGGGCAAGCAAGCGATCGCCATGGTTATAAGTGGGATACATGCTCCAGCCTTCCACTTGGACAAGGAAGAATAAAGCACGAGTAAGGAGAAAGAGCAAAAGACCAAGAATCAACAGCGAGATCAACATCTTCATCTTTTCAACTCACTCATAGCGCACCGCTTCCGCAGGCGGAACTTTCGCCGCCAATCGCGCCGGATACAATGCCGCCAATGCTCCTACTAAAGCGGGCAGACTAATTCCCAGCAGAATTGCCACTGTCATATCCGCTGAGATGGATTGATAGAGATAGAGAAATGTGAGAGTACCTGCCAGCGCGCCAACAGAACCCCCAACAATACC
>BQMV01000477.1 GCA_022181005.1 Anaerolineaceae bacterium
CGCTGTTGAGGGAGTTAAAGTCGAAACGCCAACTAAATCAACAATATCAAAACCGCCCTCAAATCCATAAACCAGTTTTGGACCATCAGGACTCCAATCGATAGATGGCACTGCACTTCCTGCTTGTAAGGCCACTACTGCCTGTTGAGTTTGTACATCCCAAACGGTGACGTTGCCATCTGTGCTTCCGCTGGCAATCAGATGCTCATCTGATGGATTCCAAGCCAGCGATATAATTTTCTCCGCTTCAGTTTCGATGTATCCACTACCTGTAAAAAATGGGCTAAAGCCGAAAATCTGGAGAATGCCTGATCCACTTCCCGCCGCAACCTTATCGCCCCCTGAACTCCACGACAGAGCATACACACCTGATCGGTCGAAGAACTCGCTAAATTCACGGGTATCATTTGCCAAATTGTCGATGACAACCCCGCCAACCATATCTCCTCTAGCGATTTTCTCTCCGTCGTTGCTCCAAATAGCAGATAGAATCGCGCTGTGTTGTGAGGTAATCGTTTCGATGAGCTGACCTGTGGTGGTGTCCCAAATGTACGCTTTTGGTGTGTTAACGCCCAGTATCTTTTCTGACGAAGGATGCCAATCAACCATGACGATACCTAGATCATTGTTGACTACGGGCGATTGAATGACTAACTCTGGTTGAAGGGTATTGATGTCCCACGGTTCGCGCCAAATTTGTATTTCGTGCCCATTGGCAACTGCCAATTTTGTGCCATCTGGATTCCAAGCCACATCAGTTACAAAATTGGAAAAGATCGGCAGATCACGGATGATTTGATCGTTATTAGCATCATAGATTTGAACGCTTGAATTCTCGGATGCGGCGATCATTTCACCGAGTGGATGCCAATCAAGGCGAACGCCCAGCACGTTATCCCCTGTTGGTAATTGCGCTTGAGTGTGGCCATAGGTCATTAACAATAGAAGCGCTAGGAAAGAAAATTTCAGATGACTATGCTTGAAAAATCGGTTAAGGCTCATAATGTCCTTTGGATTGGATATACACCTTGTTTACTCAAGCATATCAATCCCCAAGCATCATAGGCGAGTCCAAATACGCGGAATGAAAAACCAATAATCACTTTGTCAGTGCCATCTTCTTGCAATTTGTTTTCCGTTTGTCTACCCAACCGCCCACCAACCATTGGCGAACATGCTTAACCAATTGCTTCCCTCATTTCCGTTAGCGCCAACCCGCACCAAAACGTACCAAATGGATTACCAAAGAGTCACCCTTTGCTGCCCCAAATCCCTTATCCTAAACATAGGTGCTTGGGTTTTAGGTGAACTAGAAAGATGGCTTGACAAAAATTAAGTTATCCAATAATCTGAGTATACTTGTTTTATAAGTGTACTTAGGTGCAATAATGAATGACCTTGTTCCAGCTTTTGACGGTGGGCAAATTCGTCGTGTTTGGCATGAAGAAGAATGGTTTTATGCTGTTGTTGATATTGTGATGGAATTGCTGGATGCCGACAAAAAAACGGCTCAAAACTACTATCATGTTCTTAAAGGACGGCTCAAGAAAGAGGGAAACGAGTCTCTTACGGATTGTAAGAAACTGAAACTGGTTGCTACTTATGGAAAGCGGTATCTCACCGATGTGATGACC
>BQMV01000478.1 GCA_022181005.1 Anaerolineaceae bacterium
CCCCCGTGATCTACACTCTTTCCCTCCACGACGCTCTTCCGATCTATTGTCGCCTCCGACAAGCGCTCCGCCGCTTCGGGTGTTACTGCCATCGCGCGTTCGGTGGGCGCGTCTGCGTCGCCGATGCTCACAGGATTCTTTTTCGGTATCCCTGCGTTGTTGAGCCTTCCATTCTTTTCGGCGGGCGGACTGAAGATCATCTACGACCTTTTGCTCTTCCGCGAGTTTCGGGCTGTGAAGCCGCCTGAAGAAAACTGAATCAACCGTCCCTGCGAATCAACCGTTATAATTCACATCCAGTACGCGATCAATCTAATACATCCTTCACACGGAGAAAACATGACCGTCGAAAATTATTTAGCGGAAGCGGGAGCGTTTGCAACGCTGGCGGGTTTGCTGGCAGGGTTTGGCTTGACCGCCGTGATTCAATTCCTTGCCACTGAAAATAAAAGCAAGTTTGTTTCCGCTAACATTATCGTATTCTCGATTTCAACCACGTTATTTACCTATGCATTAATCGCGTTCATATTGGTTTTTGCCGCTACAGCCGAACTGAACGAAGTCCGCGCTGAATTAGACGGATTAAGTATGAGCGGGTTTCTGGTGCTTGTCTGCGCGATCTTCGTTTTTCTTGGCGGTATCGGGCTATCAGGCTGGATCCGCTCGAAAGCTGCAGGCATCGTAACATCTATCTTTGCAGTCATCACTATGTGCCTGACCGCCTCCGCTCTGTGGTCAGCGCTTTCGTTGCTTGCATAGAATCAAAAATCCCGCGCCAAACATTAACCAGAAATCTGGAAACCGCCATCAAAGAATAAAATAAGCGCTCCGCTTTCGCGGAGCGCTTATTTTCACTTGATTTTGAACATCTGCATCAACTTCATCGCCAGATTCAAATCGCCGCCCAGTTTGAGTTTACCCTGCATAAAGGCTTGCATCCCGTCTAACTCGCCCGTGAAGAGTTTGACGTAATCGCCTGAGTCAGCGGTGAGGGTCATAGTCGCTTTGTCGGCGGGAGCGCCTTGCGCCACGTCGCAGTTCCCGTCCGCGATCTTCGCGTTCCATTCGCCTGCTTCCGCGCCTGTGAATTTGAAGTGGATGACTGCGTTCACACCTTGCGCCTTTTCAGGCAGGAACGCACCGGGCATTTTTTCCATGAGTTGTGATATTGTGAGGGGCATTGTTTAGTCTCCTAGTCTATTAGTTTTCTAGTCTTCTAGTCAAAGGTCAAAAGTCTGAGCCGATACGACAAGCAGACTAGTTGACCAGCTGACTAGCAGGCTAATTTTGTAGATTTTCAAACACCGCCGCCGCGCCCATGCCGCCGCCGATGCACATGGTCACCATGCCATACTTGGATTTGCGGCGAGCCATTTCGTAGATGAGTTGCGTGGTGAGCTTCGAGCCTGTGCATCCCAGCGGATGTCCCAACGCGATCGCGCCGCCGTTGACGTTGACCTGGCTCTCGTCAAGTTCCAGCGTTCGGATCACTGCCAGCGACTGCGCGGCGAAGGCTTCGTTCAAGTAGATCGG
>BQMV01000479.1 GCA_022181005.1 Anaerolineaceae bacterium
GCTTCTGGAGAAGATTCCCCGCACCAAGACCCCCGGCTTCGCGGGCACCAAGACCTGCGGCTCGTGTCACTCAGACGCCCACAAGGTCTGGGAGGGCACCGCCCACGCCGGCGCGCTGAGCACACTGGAGAAGGACAAGCACGACCGCGACCCCGACTGCGTGGGTTGCCACGTGGTTGGACTGTCGTCCGAATCGGGCTTCCGCGACCGGCTGAAGACGCCCGCACTTGCCGATGTGGGCTGCGAAAGCTGCCACGGCCCTGGCGCAGATCATGCTGCGAATCCCTACGAAGCGAAGCTGAAGCCCGCGGGCGAAGCTTCATGCAAGTCGTGCCACGTGCCCGATCACAGCCCCGAGTTTGATTTCGCGAAGTACTGGGAGAAGATCAAGCACTAGCAGCCCACTTTCGAATGCCTGATCGGGACTGCGAGAGGAGTTTCACCTGAACAACCTTCCTGCCCAGTTCTTCGCCACGTAACGAATCTGGGGCTTTCATTTGGGAAGCTTCTCGGGATGCCAAGTCACCCAAACATCGCCGGGCAACGATATCTTCTATCGACTCGCCGGCATGTAATCTTCTTACCCGTTCAGTCAGTTTATTGATGAAAAAACCAGTTCAAGCCTGAAGCGGATTGTTACTGATAAGAACTTTTTCTCCTACGTTGCTGGCGGCACGAGGGAATGAAACTAGAGCACCAATCGGTTACTCAAAACACGATGAGCGCTTGGATACTCCTTCGAGAAGGAAGCTACTTAGTTATTCTGTCCACCAGAAGCGCGCCGTGCATTCTGCCGAGCTGTATCGAGCATCATGCGGTCGTAGGCTTCAAAAGTGTCTACGAGACGGCGGAGCGGAGTCCCACTTTGAAGCTTCAGATTTTTGAACCCTTCTGAGGTGAGCTCCGAATATGCCATCGGATACCGCGGATTAGCTGAATCAGTTGCCGATTTCGGCGGCGAATACACCGAGTTACACCAATTTGTTGTGAGATAGGCTTCAAGAGCGGGTGGATACCACCCTACTAATGAACGGTGCCAATTAACTTTTCCCTCAATGTATTTTTTAATGGTAGGGTCAACAAATGAGCCGTCGATGACGATATCGGACGAAAGCAGCAGAGGCGCCTTTGGATTGCTTGGGTCATCGAGTTTCACCATTACATTAGTATGGTCATCAGTGACAACGCCAGCTGATAGATCTCTCACCAAACCACCAATCCCCCCTGTGAAACCGACGGAGGTCGCGTAGCGCTTGTACCCTGCGGCTAATCCTTGGGAAATGAATCCGCAAGAATATCCCTTTGATGGATTTCGCAGCATTGCATCCAATGTGCGCGACGCATTAATGACCGACATTCCGCCGGTCTCGATGTCAACACCACCTTTATCAACTTTAATTGTAGACTGATGAAAAGCAGTCCACCCCTCCATCATTAAATAGTTGCGCAGCATAGGAGTGGTCTTAATCCCGAGGCTACGAATGGTTTCGTCGGTGACCTTCTCGGTCTTATCAATCCAGTATTCGCCGGA
>BQMV01000480.1 GCA_022181005.1 Anaerolineaceae bacterium
GGAACGTTTGACACCATTATTTTGAACCAAATTGAAGCGCGGGCGCACTTTCTCGTCATCCTGACGCCGGGGGCGCTGAACCGCTGTGTCAATGCGGATGATTGGCTGCGGAAAGAGATTGAACACGCGATTGGCTGCGAACGCAACATCGTGCCGGTGCTGGTGAACGATTTCAAGTTTGACAGAAAAGTGAACAAATTCCTGACGGGAAAGCTGGAACAACTGCCGCGTTTGAATGGATTGACACTGCCGCATGAGTATTTTGATGCTGGGATGGAGCGTTTAAGAGAGCGATTTCTTAAAAAGCCTTCCCCCGGAAATATTTTGAGTATTCCGCAAGCTGAACAGGCAGTAGTTAAGCAAAAGATTGAAGAAACAGCAAAAGCACCTGCACCAACAGAAGTCGAACTTCGTGCCGAAGACTATTTTATGAGAGCATACGAAAAGAGTGAGTTAGGCGATTGGGATGGTGCGATTGAAGATTATTCAGAAGCTATTCGCTTAAACCCGAGCTATCTTGAAGCGTATGGTAATCGTGGGAATGTCTATTTTTATAAGGGCGATGGAAACAAAGCAATTGAAGATTATGAATCCGTTCTTCAGATTAACCCTCAAGATAGTGTCGCTTATAACAACCGAGGAATCGCCCGTAGGGACATGGGGGATATAGCGGGAGCGATTGAAGATTATACAGAAGCTATTCGTATCAAACCGGATTATGTTGATGCTTACTATAACCGTGGGAATGCCCGAGCGGACACAGGGGATGTAGTGGAAGCGATTGCCGATTACGGCACGTCTATTCGTCTCAGGCAGGATGATACGATTGCTTATCACAACCGAGGAATCGCCCGCAGTGATATAGGAGATATGGATGGGGCGATTGCGGATTTTACAGAAGCTATTCGTCTCAAGCCAACTGATGCAGACGCCTATAACAGTCGAGGTTTTACACAACATAACATAGGAGATACGGCAGGCGCGATAGCCGATTACGACACCGCCATTCGCCTCAAGCCGGATTATGCAGTGGTTTATAGCAATCGTGCCGAAGTCTTTTTTGCTTTGGCAAGATATGCTGAAGCAATGGAAGGGTTTAAGAAGGCGGATGAACTTCAGCCCGGTTTCAAATATGCTATCGCTGGGTTGGCGGTTACGCATCACGCAATGGGGAATGTGGATGAGGGGCGGCGGTTATGGCGAGGATTGGTAGAGCAAGATGCGCGTTACAAGGATGTGGATTGGGTGAAGGATGAGTTGAATTGGGCTGAACCGCTGGTAAACGAGGCGCGGAAGCTGATCGCGGGATTGGGGGATAAACTGTAGCGGTCATGTGAATGTGCTTTCCCCCACCGCTCTCGTTCAGTCCGGAACACCCCAAAGTTCAACTGTGCGGATTGTCCGCGCGAACAGCAGCCGACCATCCGAACTAAACACGATGTCTTCAATGTCATTCAGCGTATAAGGCAGCACCATAATCGGCTGTATTT
>BQMV01000481.1 GCA_022181005.1 Anaerolineaceae bacterium
AGTTGGCTTCGATCTAGATCTAGGTCTTCATCTTAGAAATATGGTTGTATTTGCAACAGGCCAATCAAGGTTTATGACCGTAGGAGGTTTATCTATTGAACAATTGAAATCGGCTTGGAAAGTGAGCTGCGAGGGGATGGAATTTGCAATTAACTTTCTAAAAAATAATGTGGGAATTTACGATCCTGTTCTTTTGTCATCTCCATTCTTGATTGTTGCCTTGGCGTACTTTGGCTACAAACGCGATTACAACATTACAGCAGAAGAGTCTGCGCGACTCCGATATTGGGCACTAGTAGCAAATGCGAAAGGCAGGTTTTCAAGAGGCTCTAGCGAAACCATATTAGATCAAGATATTGCCGCTCTACGTGATGGAGGCGGTGTTGATATGCTAATAGACCGCTTACGAAGCCAAGTAGGGCGACTCGATATCTCTCCAGATGAGTTGGAGGGGCGAAATCAACGTAGTGCGTTATTTAAGACCATGTTTTTGGCTTTTCGCTCGTCCAGCGCAAAAGATTGGCGATCTAACATACTTATCGCCTTGGATCATTCGGGCGCTCAACACAGATTGCAATTCCATCATATCTTCCCTAAAGCGCTATTGAAAAATTCTTATACTGCACGTGAAGCTGATGACATTTCAAATTTATCTTTTATTGGAGGTAAAACAAACCGCGCAATCAGAGATAAGTCTCCACTGGCTTATTTTCCTCCTATAATTGAGAAGTCAGGCCAAGATGCCTTTGATGCACAATGCATTCCTACGGAGCCAGGGTTGCTTGAAATCAACAAATACAAAGAATTCTTAACTGAGCGCCGAAAAAGAATTGCATCAAGACTCAATACGTATTTACAGGCAGGCTGAGTATTATTCTAAAATCACGTCAGCCTTCTCCACCAAATCATCCACCCCAAACACTGTTTCATAAAACCCCAACAAAGCCTCCGCCTTCGACCGAAATCTTGCATCCGCTTGAGCTAGCCTGTTCGATTCTTCCAGCTCCGTTACCAAACGCTGACGAAAGTTGGTCGCCGCCGAATCAGGCAACAGCGACTCAACTTCACAAATCATTTCCTTTGCCTGCTCGATGACCGTCAACGCATTGGGCAGGGACGTATTTTCAGCGATTACTTCCTTGAGCAACTTGCACTTATAACTTCGGCACACATGAGGGTAATGCGACGAGTCGTAGACCATGCACTGTCTCTGCCAGAGCGGGCACGGCTGGCTAAATCCGCGCTCGGCAGGATTTGACCGAAAGACGTTCAGTCCCAGCGACTCGGCGGGGTCTAGTTCGGAGGGTCGCAGTTTCGCCCAAATGAATAAATAACCCGTGCAACACAGCCCGCACGATTTACATAATAAGTTTGCTTGCGATTCGTTTATGTCAGCCACGAGAGAAATCATATTGTCGCCTCCGACAAGCGCTCCGCCGCTTCGGGTGTTACTGCCATCGCGCGTTCGATGGGCGCGTCTG
>BQMV01000482.1 GCA_022181005.1 Anaerolineaceae bacterium
TTCAGACGTGTGCTCTTCCGATCTCATCTGGTCATCGACGTAATTCGGAATTGGTTTTTCTTGCATCAATCACCCACCTTGACCATCATGATTGCGTTCGTCGCCTGGTTGTACTTGGCCCCGCCCATCACGACATTTGACGCATTTAGGCCTTTTGCACGCAATTGCGGGAGCAATTTTTTCCATGCCGCCATAAAGTCATTGACACCTTTCTCCGTCATGCTGGTGTTGTTCAAAAACTCGACGTAAAAACGATCTTTGGGATTGGCCGTGAATTTCTCCAAGACCATTTTCCCGACTGCGTTCACGTCTTGTCCATGAACACCAATTTCGAAAGACGAAACGGTGTTGTGCGCTGCTTTGGAATCGCCGGTCATGTCGGCAACCAAGCGTTCGCGATACCGATTAGGATTGCTGCTTTTTTCGATAGCACCGGAGACCCAGATCACTCGTGTATTCGCGTCAATTAGTTCTCCGTATTCATTCGAGTAAACGAGATCACGAGAAACAACACGCCCCATTTGATCGCTTGTAGAAACCACCTCTCGTTCTAACCACATGGCTTTTTTGGCCGACGTTGCCACTTGAGCTGATTGAGGCGCTGCACATCACGCCAATACCGCAATCGGCAGGCATGCCAAAAAGACTTTCCTTCCGAGTGACTTGCTTTTTGCAGATTGCATTCAATTACCTGTGTCCATTGCATTTAATCCGCCACTCGATCCAGTGCGTGGATCGATGCGACATGTTTGAACTGTATGTGGCGACCAAAAAAAAACGAGCGCAAAAAGCGCCCGTTTTTTACGTGTTTGAAGACCGACTATCGGTAGTTGATTGTCTGCGTGGTCTTGCTGCCAAGGTCTGTCTCTACTTGCAGCGTCACTTCACCGATGGTGTTGTTGGCCATCCACTGCTTGGAAACCAGGAAGGTCTTGGAGGTTGCCGTCTTCTGCTGACCATCAAGCATGTAGGTCCACAGGTATGACTTGATGTAGCCCGCCTCCGTGGTGCAGGTTGGCGTGACCAGAACACCACTGGTTGTGTTCTTGACTTCCACATTGCACACCGGATTCGGTGGCGTCCTCACATCGACATTGAGTGTCTGCATGCCGTAGTTGCCTGACTTGGTGAGCGTTCGTACAGCCACGTCGTACTGGCCCGGTTCGGTGAAGTTCACATAGTGACCTGTGCCGGTGTATTCGCCCACCTTCTGTCCGTTGATCAGCGCCTCGTGTCGCAGGAACGAATCACCACGAGGCAGCTTGATCGTCTTGGTGCTCAGGTAGTAGCTCCCAGGGGCGTACACGTTTTCACCATACTTTGAGACCAGACTGACTTGGGTTTCCACGGTCGCCGGCGGCAAGATCGTGAACTGATCGGAGGTAATGTTGACCACGTTGCCGCGAGTGTCAGCAACCTGCAATGCGAGTTGGTAATTGCCGAACTTCG
>BQMV01000483.1 GCA_022181005.1 Anaerolineaceae bacterium
ATCGGAGTCATTGACGTCGAAAGCCCAAAGGCGAACGCTTTTTCCGAACAGGATATTTTGCTCACAGAAACTCTGGCAAACGCGTCAAGCCATACCCTGAGGCGTATGTTGAAAGAGAGACAAACTCAGCTCCGCTCCCGAACACAAGCGCGCCTCACGCGGCGCGAGCTTGAAGTATTGCAAGCAGCTGCGGCAGGACGAGGCAATAAAGAAATTGCGCGCAGACTCCACATCAGCGAAAACACGGTCGAGACACATTTGAAACATTGTTACCAAAAACTGAGCGTGCTCTCGCGAGGCGAGGCAGTCACTAAGAGAATGTTTCATAAATCATTTGTTACGAGTTTGAGCATGCGCCGGATGCTCGCGAGATAGGTCATCGTCTCACTGGCGACAACCGTATGTTCATAATCGCGCGCCAACCGCCGATAACGTCCGAGCCACCCAAAGGTGCGCTCGACAATCCAACGATGTGGCAACACCTGAAAGCCCTTGGCGTCTTTGGGCCGGCGCACAATTTCCAGTTTCCAGCCAAAGTGCTGGCGGACAAATTCGACAATATCTTCGTAGCCGCCATCTGCCCAGATAATTTTCATACGACACCAGCGATTATAGACACTGTGTTTGATTTGGGCGAACAACTTTTGCAACACCAGTTTACCGCCCGTACCATCTTGGACACTTGCACTATGCACCACTACCAACAGCAACAAACCCAGCGTGTCAACCACAATATGCCGTTTCCGTCCGGGCGTTTGCTTATGTACATCGATACCGCGCGCTTCGCCCCCTTCCGAGGTCTTGACACTTTGGCTGTCCAGAATCGCGCCGCTCGGTTTGGATGCGCGCCCCTGTTTTTGCCGTACTTGACACACCAACACCGCGTTGATTTGCATCCACAAGCCACTACGCGCCCAACGCCAGTAGTAACGATAGACGGTTTGCCAGGGCGGAAATTCTTTCGGCAGCATGCGCCATTGACACCCGGTGCGCACAACATACAGAATGGCATTCACAATCAGCCACATTTCCCACTTGCGCGGGCGTCCGCGCACATTCGGCGGAAAGAATTGTTCAATCAGCAACCATTCGCTATACTTCAAGTCGGTCGGGTAGGTTTGGGTGAATTTGGTCATTCCCCAAGCTTACTCGACTTTTAGCGATTTATGAAACACTCTCTTATAGGTGCGCATCGTCCGATAACGTTCTTTCACACACTGCCCGATCGCTTGTTCACTCGCATTGTTCGTACCATCCAGTTTCTGTTTCGTCGGCGAACGCCAACGCTGTAACAACGTCAAGCGCGCCCAATTCTCGGACCAGTCCAGCGTCAGCAACCGCAGGCGATACCACATGCTCGCACGGCCCCCTTGCGGCGGCGGCGGCGCACCTTGATACCGCTCGGCTAACTTGAGCATTTC
>BQMV01000484.1 GCA_022181005.1 Anaerolineaceae bacterium
CGGCGACAACCGAGATCTACACTCTTTCCCTACACGACGCTCTTCCGATCTTGAGATGATTAACGTTACTCACCGATCTTCAGATCCTGAGGATTGGGGTGTCAAATACATTTTGTTGCGTTTGCCTCAAGCAAAAAAAATAACTTCGTCGTCCTGTTCTGCTCTCGAGGGCGTTGCAATATCAGATCAGGCCCATCATATACATCCTCTGAATAAAGGATGGGTGTTTGGCAATTTGCAATGTCCGATATTTACTCAGTTACAGATGGAGACGGCTGCCGGTATCCCCTTGGCCTTTCTTGCTGAGCCACTGGTTCAGATAAACTATCTGCCCCCTAACAATGAGGGAGGCAAACGAAACGGGACAGAGAGGCGAAATGGAGGGGACAGACGAAACGGGGCAGAGAGACGAAATGGAGGGGACAGACGGCGGGGAGAAAGACGGCAAAACATTCTTATCAACGTCAAGGAGTTTATCGATAAATCTCTGGCCCTGGAATCCTTGGATGTAGCTTTAATCGGGCGTCGATTTGGCATGTCGCGTTCATCCGTTTATCGAATGTTCGAGCCCGAGGGGGGAGTGGCGAATTACATTCGCCGCCGCAGGTTAATGCAGGCGCTCTCATTATTGGTCTTGCCGCCAGCGCGAGGGCGTCCGCGCATTCTTGATATCGCAATAAAATGCGGATTCAGCAGCGATATAGTTTTTACGCGTGCTTTCCGAAAAATGTTTGCGATATCTCCCAGCATGGTGCATTCAATAGGCGAACTGAAGTCACTAGAACTTGATACCTTATTGAAAGCGCTTGATAAGAAATGCTACGACTTAGAGTGGATCTCTCAGTCATCAAGACAATACTAGATAGTGTAGAAAGCTGGCTCCACTTGTTTGAACAGCGGTCCGAGTTTTTAAGTGGATCTCTGCTGACTCTCACGCTGCCAGTTTAACCGTCGGCAGCATCACGGCATAAGCCTCATCAGGTGTTTTCCTGCTCAAACTCGAATCTGGTCTGGATCGGTTGTACCAGTTTATGTATTTGCATGACTGACATTCTGGCTTCGGTGATCGAATCATAGGCGTGCAGGTGGATCCGTTCGTAATAGCGGCTGGCATAAATCGAAATCTGGTGTTGAAGGTCTTGCGCCGTTCGTTGTATTTTTCCCCATTTTCTTCCTTATTTTCCTGAGAAAGAATTGTGGAAGCCTCCGTTCCAGCTAAATGGTAAGCCGCTCTGAGTCCAGATGTAACATTCATTATATTGTCAATTATTAAGTTTGGGGTTGAACGGACAGTCTGATTTGCCATAGCAGAACAGTGCTGTAGCAGCATGCTATT
>BQMV01000485.1 GCA_022181005.1 Anaerolineaceae bacterium
GGTAGGGGAGGAAGTATGGAGTGGAAGATGTTGTTTTTTTTTTCAAGCAGAAGACGGCATACGAGATAAGGCCACGTGACTGGAGTTCAGACGTGTGCTCTTCCGATCTCATTTGCCTGAGCGTGCTTGCCTGATCCATTGAGCCTCTTATCTTATTTTCGTTCGATTGGGTCGATTTCATCAAGCCATTTTTTCAAAAGTGCATCGGCGATAATCATTCTATCCGCATCGAGCCAGTCTTTTGCCACATCTTGCCCATTGGTGAGCATCGAAAAAGGTTTGTTCCAGGTGTCTGCGAGTTCGACGACAGGCGCGAAGCTATAGCTCTCGTCAATCTTGCTGATGATGATGCGGCTATAATTAAAAATTTCAAACCGATAAAAAAGAAGCTTCGCATCCTGAAGCCGCGTCAAAGCAGGGATGACTAAATGCGTTTCAATTTCATGCTGCGTGTGGATTGCTTCAAAAAACGAGCGCTGCTTCAGCAAGAAATCACGGTTTGCGGGGCTTGAACCGCTGGTGTCGATCAGAATAAATTCGGCGCGGCTTTGTTCAATCGCCTCTTGCAGTTCCTGCGGTTGTCTGCACACCCGACAATCGATATCCATAATACGAGCATAGACCTTGAGTTGCTCCGTCGCAGCGATTCGGTAATTGTCGATAGTAATAAGCTCCACTTTTCTTTTTTCGCGCACGCTGAGACGCGCCGCAAGTTTCACGAGAGTTGTCGTCTTGCCCGCACCTGTAGGCCCGACGAGCGTGACGATGCGTTGCGAACCCGAATTTGTAGTACGCACATGTTCAGCCAAGATGGCACGCGCTTTCTCGTGAATTTTTTTTCTTAGCTTAAAGTCTGTTGGTGCAACAGCCGCGCGTGTGCGCATCGCCAGCGATTCGGCGAAGGCATGGCTAAATCCCATGGAACAACAATGGTCATAGAGCGACAAGAACTCGCGTTCAGCAACAAGCTCTAAATCGGGTGCGCCCTTGCGCTTGAGCTCTTGCCGCAGTTCGGCGACCTCGGCTTCGAGACGACGTACTTTCTCTGTGTCTATGGTATCGGCTCTTGTTGACACAAATTCTTTACCGAGCGGCGGTTTTATTTCGCTCACAAGCTGCGCCTCTGCGACGGGCCGTTCTTCTGTCTTCTTGAAAGAAGTCCGATTTAGCATCTCTTCTAAAAGTTTGAGCTTGTTGTCGAGAGTTTCGTCTTTCTTCTTCGCGGGAGTTTTATTTTTTTCAAGAAGCGCGCCGTGGATCTCCCATTG
>BQMV01000486.1 GCA_022181005.1 Anaerolineaceae bacterium
ACTCTACAGTGTGTTTTTTCTCTTTTTTTTTTTTTTTTTTTCAAGCAGAAGACGGCATACGAGATAAGGCCACGTGACTGGAGTTCAGACGTGTGCTCTTCCGATCTTATCCCATTCAAGTCGTGCAAATGATCAAGGAGCCGAAGCAAGCGAAAAAGAAGAAGAAAGAAAAAGAAACTCAAGCGAACAAGCGTCCGCTGGGACGCCCGAAAGGCAGCAAAAACAAAAAGAAGCAAGCGCCCATCTTGAGCGCGGAATTATTGCAGATTCAGCCGATCTTGCAGGCATTTCTGGCAGCTTTGAAGGGTGTTTTGACGGTGCGCTACCTGGTGATGGACGGTCATTTTGGAAATTATCCGAGCGCCTGGATGGTGTTGCAGGCAGGTTTGCAACTGATTTCCAAATTTCGTTCAGATGCCGCCCTCTATGAACCCTTCTCAGGCAAGTATAGCGGACATGGTCCTCGCTCGAAATATGGAGACAAGGTCAATGTTTGCAAGATGAAAAAGAAATACTTGAAAGCGGATGACGTCGAAGCGGGCATTCGCACCCAGATCTACCAAGCCGCGCTGCTCAACCGCGAGTTCGCCTCCCCGATCAACGTTGTGGTCATTTTGAAAACCAACCTTTCAACCAAAAAACAAGCGCATGTGATTTTGTTCAGCTCCGATTTAGAATTGTCTTACGAGAAACTGTATGATTACTACACCTTGCGCTTTCAGATCGAATTCAACTTCCGCGACGCCAAGCAATATTGGGGACTGGATGATTTTATGAATGTGAAACAAACTGCCGTTGCCAACGCCGACAATCTCTCGTTCTTCATGGTCAACTTCAGTTCCATCCTTCTGCGGCAATATCGAAAGAACAATCCAGTGTTCAGTATCTTGGACTTGAAATCCCACTACCGTGGCTGTCGATATGTCGCCGAGACAATAAAATTGCTTCCGCGAAAACCTGAAGGCATTTTATTGACTGAGATTTTTCAGCAAATTGCCCGATTAGGCATGGTTCATCCCGCTTTTGAACCAGTTTCTACCGCCTAATTGGCGAAGGTATTGTAAACACAAAGGAATACAAAGGAGACAAAGGAATTCAGTTGCGCCCGCAGGTCTTCCTTCGTTGCCTTCGTGCCCTTCATGTTTAGGCTCTTAAATCCCCCATTTCCATGATATACTCCCGCCGCTCTCACCGTAGAGCGCACGCTTCTGGGAAATTGTTTTGATGT
>BQMV01000487.1 GCA_022181005.1 Anaerolineaceae bacterium
GGAATTTCTGCCGCGAGGGTGTTCAACCGCTGCACGAGCTCGCCGATGTCGTCGCTCGTAAATTGCAATACGTTCGTCATTTCGTTGTGGCCACCGGAGCGCGAATAGCATGTATAGCGACCGTCGGCGGCATTGTAGACCACCTTGTAAATGAGGGGGCGTTCGGAGAGAAGGTCGACGAGAAAAGTCCAAACTAATTCGTGGCCTTCTCTTAGCCCCCACGGTTTACCGCGTCGGAGGTTTCCAAATTCGACCGATGACTTATGGTTTTTGCGCAGTTTCTGAAAGAGCTTTTTTGTGAGTGCGTTAATCCGTCGTCTGATGAGCCAGACCCCATACCAAGGCAAGCGATAGTGCGCTTTTTTCATTTCCTTGAGCATGGCTGGGTGCAAGTTAAGGATACCATAACGCCGTCAAGTAGAGGAGAAGGTCGTCCGTGTGCTGACATTCCTTCAATTCTCCTTTTCTACGTGTCGCGTTCTCTATTTATGGTAATGTGTCGATGGATTTCGACGCGTTGGATGGGTGGGGTAAATCCGCCATCTGAGAAGCGAGCAAATGCAATGCGGAATGAAAAGGCGCCTGAGACTTACGCACTTAAGCGCAAGAGTATTTCAACAGAAAACATTTACCTCTTTAAGACACAGGTCTTAAGAGCGCTTTCCGATGAGACCCGACAGGGGATCATTGTTCTGCTCGGCAAGCATGGCAGCTTGTGTGTGAACGATCTTGCCGCCTTTTTCAACGTAGGAAGGCCGACGGTTTCGCACCACTTGCAAGTGCTAAAGGAAGCGAAAGTAGTGAAGTCTGAAAAAACAGGTAAAGAGGTGTATTACTCTCTCAACCTGCGAAACATCAGGCGTTCGCTAAAAAGTTTAGATAAAGTGCTAAACAGTATCGGCGGTTCGATCAAGGCTTTTGCTCCGCAAAAGCCTTGACTCACCGACCGGAGATAAAAACAAAACAGGTCACTGAGCGACTTGCCCTGAGCGGAGTCGAAGTGACCATATTTAAGGAGTAACGGATGAACACACTGGTTTTGATTAAGCAAGTGCCCGATACCGAGGCGAAGATTAACGTCGCCGGCGGCAAGATTTCAGAAGCGGGCATCAAATGGACGATCTCACCTTATGACGAGATAGCGCTTGAAGAAGCGATTCGCATGAAAGAAAAATCGGGTGGCAACGTTACGGCTCTTGCCGTAGGCGACGATTCGGTGCAAA
>BQMV01000488.1 GCA_022181005.1 Anaerolineaceae bacterium
CCAGTGGCGGCCACAGGTCCACGAACTTCGCCGCGCATGGCGGCTCAGCTTGGAAATTTCACAATTTCGGACCGCGGATCAGCTGCGATCGAGGAAATCGGAGAAAGAAAGCACGTATGGAGATTCAATATTCCCGCAGCGGCCAAGGGAACAATAGCCGAGGAACTTAAGTTATTGCGATTCACTGAGTTGACACTTTTTCCCGATCTTGATCGAGTAGCCACTGTTACAAGAGAGTTGTTGTCATGAAGCCATTTCGGTTAACGCGTATTAGTGAGCCAGAAAATAGCGCTTGGCGACTATATCGCTCGCGCGAATCCATTCAACTCGATCCAGAATATCAGCGTTCCGGAGATATTTGGACTGAGGAAAAGAAGCAGCTCCTGGTAGACACCGTTCTGAACGGTTTCGATGTGCCAAAGTTATATTTTCATAAGTTTCCTACACCATTAAAGCAAGAAGGAAAGGAATACGAGTACGCGATCATTGACGGCAAACAGCGATTGACGTCGATTTGGGAATTCATCGAGGGCGAGTTTCCGCTATCCCCGGACTTCGAGTGTTTGTGGGATTCATCCCTGGCAGCCGCTGGGATGACCTACTCCGAACTAAGCAAAAACTTTCCTGATCTACGAAATGCTCTTGATAGTTATGGACTAACCGTTATTTGCATTGAAACGGATGATCTAGAGATCATCGAGGACATGTTCTCGCGGCTGAATGAAGCAGTGCCATTGAGCGCGGCAGAGAAGCGAAATGCGAAGGGTGGACCGGTTCCCTTGGCCATTAAAGCGCTTACAGCAACGCGTTTTTTTGAGAAAAAAGTCCCTTTCGGGAACAGTCGATACCGCCACTACGACTTGGCCGCGAAGTTCCTTATGTCCACCGAAAGAGGCAGAGTTGTCGATACGAAGAAACGAACGTTGGATCGATACGTCATCGAATGGGCCGAGAAAGCACCGCGAGACCATGTATTACCTTTCCATGATTTAGCGATGGGGATTCTTGAGGACATGGCTGCGGTATTTACAGACCGAGACAAGTTGTTGCGCCAGGTCGGTTCTGTGATGCTGTATTTTCATCTTTTTCGATTGGCGCGTGACCAAGGATGGGCAGCCGAGATTCAGCGACATAAGTTGGAGAAATTCGAAGAAACTCGCGCGCAGAATAGAACTCTTGTGACTCTGGGCGAGAGTGGTGATATAG
>BQMV01000489.1 GCA_022181005.1 Anaerolineaceae bacterium
ATGTGTCCTATATGACTGCTCTACTTGCTTCCTCTTTTTTTTTATTTAATCATACGGCGACCACCGAGATCTACACTCTTTCCCTACACGACGCTCTTCCGATCTGGCTTAAAGCAAAAAAAAGATCGGGATAAGACGCCAGGTACATGAACGCGGCGCTCGCCAGAGATTTTTTGATCCCTATAAAATGAAAATCGTTTTCCGTCGAATAATCATCGGGGACGTACGTGACGGGAAAACGAATGCCGCGGCTCTCTTTGTAGAAATTTTCCGTGTAGATTCTTAGCTCGCTCTTGCCGCCGCCCGGCTGGGCAAAGATGGCAACGGGCTGATCCGAGAGGGCTATCTCCACTGTTTTGGGGATAATCAGGTACTCTTGCAGATGGGCATCTTTTGTGCTGTCCAGATATTCGAAAGGATCGAACGCGAATCCGAAGGCGGAAAGCCCTCTTATGGCAGGTTCCATATTCACAACTTCCCTTATTGACTCATCTTGCGCAGTAAAGTCGTAATGCGAGATTTATCTTGCATTTCAGGTTGTTATTGAGCAAGAGCGACATGAATGTCGCGTTACGAAGACCAGACTGGCTTCAACTGCGTAACATCAGTATTTAATGAAGAGGGAACTTCCTTTCCGATATTTGCGTATACAGATTGGTTTGACGCCCAGATTGTAACCCCGCTTATACGGCTTGTCTTCCAACTATCTAGTAGTTTTCTCACAATTTTCTCACAGCTCATGGTGAATCAATTCCACCCCTTTTCCATGACGCGTAACCAAATAACGCGGAATTTTGGGGTCCGGCTCGATCTTTTGCCTAATTCTCATCAGCACGTTATCCATCGCTCCGCGCCATGTTCCAGGGGCAGACCAATCTGGGTCGCCTTTATCTGGCGGCGCGCTCAACTCTTTGTAGGCATAGTAATATAATTCTTCCAACGAGGCCAATTTTTCCGGGCGGGCGGCAAGATACTCCAATACGCGAAATTCCAGCGCCGAATTGCTGACGATGCGTTTTTCTCCCAGCCAGACCTCGCTGCGTTCATGGCGGAGGCGCAGTGGGGCGGGGTGTTCGCGAATAAATTCGCGGGTTTGGGCAGAGGTGAGCAGTTTACCGTGCTTTTGATATGTGGCTGCGAGCGGCGCGGTAAACCCAAGCCAGGCGCGGGGAGAGGTTCCGCCATATTCTTTTAGCCAGCTCAGAA
>BQMV01000490.1 GCA_022181005.1 Anaerolineaceae bacterium
CGCCGCTCTCCCGTTCTGGGAGCCCACACATCAACGCATAAACCATCGGGCGTGATGTGTTCGAGAAAACCATAAACGCAACGGCTATCAATTGTGGGGTAAAAGTCATTTGCAACTCGCTCGAAGTTGCTGTGAACGAATGGGACTGCTGCCATAAGCAAGCCAACGGTTTGCGTGAGCGGCTTTACGCTGGCTCGACGCTTTCAACTACCACGATTTCGGCGGGCAAAGTGCGCCCGCTTTCAACGAGTCCGCTCCACGCTTTGTTGGCAAGCCGTAGAAGTACATCGGCATGACAGGGTTCATCGAGCGGACAAAAACAAGCAAGGTCTTTTCCCCTCAATGGTTCAATGAGTTTTTCCAATTCTTCCTTCGGCATATTATTCAAATGCTCCTCAAAACATTCAACAACCATGCCACGTTCCCATGTAAAATTTATTTTGTATGGATTGCCCCAACGAGTAGGACGACCAACATATACCGCGCCTTCTGGCATTTTCCATCCACGAGTGCGCTTGCGCTGTATTCTTTTTGCCATAAGTTTCCTTTGCTTAAGCTTGCCAACGGTTGTTTTTACCCGCCTGAAACGGCGGGACTGGATTTGCTGTCAGATTTTGCCGCGCCCGTTTCAGGTCGGGGTGCAAAACTTTGTTCGGCGGCTTCTATGATTGCGCGGAGTTCTTCAATTGTGTAATCTCCACTCAAATAAATTTCGCCGCTTTCACGAATGACAGCAAAGGGTTCATCGCTCATTAGGTGCTTGCCACCCATGCGACTTGTGTGTTCTTCAAAAATAATTGGCATGTCATTTTCCTTCTCGGCGTGCCGCCGAACGGCGAGCGTTACTGGCACGCCGTTTTATAAAATTTGTTTATCTGGACACAGCCGAAGGCGTGTCCAGTGGACGCAATGTTGGAAGGCTTCAACATCTTATGACCTTCCCGTTTAGCAAAGCAAGTAATTTCTATGGCTCTGTTTCGAGATACTTTTCTTCATCGGGAAAGTGAGAACCATCTTGCCCGCTTTTGCGTATTAGATCGGAAGAGCGTCGTGTAGGGAAAGAGTGTAGATCTCGGTGGTCGCCGAATCATTTAAAAAAAAAAGTGTGTAAATTTATAATCATTATGCTCTTTCACCTACTGGCAAATTGCTCACTTTTGCTTAACATATTTGCCATCCTATTCCCAC
>BQMV01000491.1 GCA_022181005.1 Anaerolineaceae bacterium
CAATCTAAGTCAGATTGCCAACCATTTGCCGATGGAAACGAAAGCCGAGTCGCGCGTCACAAAGATTCGACGCTGGTTGATGAACCCCCACGTAAAAGTGTGGCAGTTCTACAAAGCAATTCTGGAACATGTGTTGTCTGGCTGGTCAGGGGCGGAAGCGTTTATCATTCTGGATGGCGTGATGATCTTTGGAGATCGCTGGCAAGTCTTTCGCGTTTCCTTGCAACATGGGAATCGAGCCATTCCATTGGCGTGGACAATCGTGGAAGGCAAAGGCTTGGTGAAAGTAACCAAGTTAAAAAGCATGCTGGAGAAGGTGCAAAGGTTGCTGAAAAAGCACGTGAAGCAAGTCACGTTTTTGGCGGATGCAGGCTTTCGCGACTGCGATTGGGCGCAACTATGCGAAAAACTCGACTGGAATTATGCGATTCGGGTTGCCTGCAACACCTACATCACCTTGACAGACGGAACCTCTGACCGCTTGGACAACCTGGTTCCGGTAAACCAGAATCGGTATTATCAAGAGATCCTGCTCACGCGTGAAGAGAAGCTGAAAACCAATGTGTCTGTGACCTGGACGATCGACAAACAAGGCCAACCAGAAATGGTAGCGATCATCACCAATCAAATCGCTTGTCGTGGGCGCTTGCGAGAATACGACCGTCGCATGAGCATTGAGCAAAGTTTTCGCGATGACAAATCAGGCGGCTTTGACATGGAGCATACTCGTTTACAACATGCCGAACGCATTGATCGTCTGTTGTTGGCTCTTGCCATTGCCACACTCTGGTGCCACGAACTGGGTGAATTCGTTTTGAAGCAAGGCGAAACCCTGCGGTGTCACGTCGATCCGGCACACGAACGCACTCTGAGCATTTTTCAACTCGGTTTGCGCTGGTTGAAACGCACTCTCACAACTGGACTCTTGTTCTTGCCAGATTTCAAGGCGGTTTTATCTAATTTCAAATTGAAACCCGTGACAATCCCTGTCACGCTAAATTCAAATGTGTAAGGTAATCAGGCGTTCTGTGTGGTTGAAGCTGCGCTGAATTTGGAGTTGCTGTGCCCGAAGCCGTTGGGGATCATGCCGACATGAGCGCTTTCATGTCGTCGCTTTGATGAAATCTTCAATCCCATACCCGCCTTCCACCAGTTCCTTCAACCTCTGCATGAAGCG
>BQMV01000492.1 GCA_022181005.1 Anaerolineaceae bacterium
TTCAGAATTGATTGAACGTTAGCTAACCCACCAGAGCAAAGTTGGGGAGAACCGCAAGATGAATTGGAATACCATCACCGAGAAAGTACACGCTGCCGAACGACTGACTTACGAAGAAGGCGTATGGCTTTTTGAACAGCGCGATGTGATTAAAATTGGCAAACTGGCGCAGGTTGTACGCCGTCGTTTGCATGGCGACAAAGTGTATTTCAACAAAAATCGCCATATCAATCCCACCAATGTTTGTGCTTTACACTGTAATTTCTGTTCCTTTGCTCGCACCAGTGATAATGAAGCAGGCGCATATACACATATGCCCAACCAAATTCCCGATAAAGTTCGTGCGGCGGTTGAGGCAGGTGTGCGCGAGTTCCATATCGTCGGCGGCCTGCATCCAGAACTCGGCTTTGAATATTATCTGGATGTGCTGGAAACCCTAAAGCGCGAATTCCCGCATATTCATCTGAAGGCTTTCACAGCCGTCGAAATTGATTTCTTCGCCAAACTCACCAACCTCTCACATTAGGAAGTGCTGAAATAACTGGTTAAAGCAGGTTTAGATAGTATGCCCGGTGGCGGTGCGGAAATTTTTCATTGGGATGTGCGCCGCAAAATCTGCCCAGAAAAAGCCAATCAAGAAACATGGCTGGCGGTTCATGATACCGCGCACAGACTCGGTTTAAAAACCAACTGCACCATGCTTTATGGTCACATCGAAAAGCCGGAGCATCGTGTCCATCATATGGTCGCCCTGCGCGAACAGCAGGATAAATCCGGCGGCTTCCAAACGTTCATCGCCCTTGCCTTCCATCCCGAAGAAAACAACTTGGGGCGTAAGCTCAACCGCCAGTGGACGACGGGCGTGGACGACATCAAAACATTGGCGATCAGCCGTTTGATGTTGGATAACATTCCGAACATTAAGGCCTATTGGGTGATGCTGACCGCGCCGCTGGCACAGGTGGCACTCAACTTCGGCGCGAACGATATGGACGGCACGATCATCGAATAACACATTTATCAGGACGCCGGGGCGAAGCGCCAAGCAATGACCGTCGAAGAACTGAAGAACTTCATCCGCGCGGCAGGTTATACCCCAGTCGAACGCGATACGGTTTATAACGAACTTGAGGTGTTCGCGTAGGGAAGTAATGAGTACAGTGCGG
>BQMV01000493.1 GCA_022181005.1 Anaerolineaceae bacterium
ACCATGTTTGACCACCGTTGTTCGTCAAAAGTGTGGGGTCGGGAGCGTTTTGCCAGTGGACGAAAACAATTCGACCGTCATTGCGAGTTTCAAAATTTACATAGTCGATAGTTGCATCGCCGCCTATATCCCATTCCTCGTAGCCATGTGGGACTAACCAAGTCTTGCCACTATCATGAGTGATTGCAATCTCACTCCTTGCCCACACCCAAAAAGTGTTAGCATCAAGTTGGTCGAACGCATCACACCAAGGAGATTCATTGATTGTGTTATTATAACGCCAGAATATTTTCCATGTTGTGCCACCGTCTTGCGTTACTTCATAATCAACAAAGGGAATAATAATGATGTTAAATGGTAAGAAATCATGAGCCAGAGGTTCGCCGCTCAAGTTATTTGGGTCTATATTTGGATCAGTTGAATAAGGAGTATGGGCCAGACGAACACGAATATTGTCAGATATATGATGCTCACAATATTCCACATGCCCTTGTTTTCCGAGAAAAAGCGGAATCGGAGACAACAATACAGATATAACGATAAGGGATAAAATTAGTCCTCCTATGAGAATGAACCGCTTTTTCATCGCAATTAATTGTACCCGCTAACCTATTGACCATTTGCGCCGTTCTCTACGGTTGGTTTTTCGTTCGTTGACCCATGCCGCGCCGTCTTCGATGTTTTTGGATGCCCAAGTGCCAAGCAGCCCTCGTGCTATTACTTCAGCAGGTGGAAGGGGTTCAACCTGCATGAGTTCGGCAATCTCAGAGATGGTGAACGGTTGACCGTCTGAGGATGGACTTTCAACGAAAAATTCAGCCTGAAATGAAGCGGCTAATTCGGCAATCATAGCCATTCTTTCAGCAGGTGAAAGTTCTAATGCCCGCGTGAGGGTTTCTTGGAATTCCGGTGAGCTGTATTCAGCCATTTTCATGATCCACAGTTTTGGGTAAGGGTGAATGCACATTTGCCTCACCCTTACCCATCATTATAGTGGGTTTTTACTTGATGATGGTCAGGAACAGAATCGGACGGCAGTTGTCTTCGTAACAGCCGAAGGATTCGCCCGCATAGGGTTCGTTGAAATCGGCGTGGATTTGGAGTTGTTTGTCTTCCGTCAGCGCGGTGAGCAGCACATTCAGATAACGGTCAGCCAGCAGCGCGTCACGG
>BQMV01000494.1 GCA_022181005.1 Anaerolineaceae bacterium
AATGGATTTGATTAGCAACCTTCATACGTTTAGGTTTAAGGACTTTGGTGTTGGATTCCTTAATCGAAGTGATTCAGTAGCTGAGAGTACAGTAAAAACCACAGGCACGCTTGAAAATGGAAGGACTCAAAACGGTCGAAACTTCTTAGAGTTCTATTGGCTTGGGCATGACCTTAGCTGGACACAGACTGTTGTCCTTACCCAGGGCCGCGCAGTAGACATTGCATACGGTCTGCGTCAGTCTAGTTTACATATGACTAATACACTTGGTGTTGATTCGCCTACATCAAAGCGCCTATCAGATATTGTCAGCCAAACATCATCGTTTTCAAACATAGACTGGACCCCAATACAACGTAAAGCATTATTGGAAGATCTGGAGTGTATTAAGCACGCGGCTGCAAAAGAGATTCAAACGATAATGGACACTCTTCAAGAGTCCGGCAACAAGTTGTGAGTGTTGATTGACGCTTCGATTTCAAATGCACTTTCCCATCCAAGTTGTTAAATTCTCGTGTTCATTCATAAGAACTATCCCCCATGCTCTCACTAAAACCCACTCACAAGCCAATACAAGACTACTACGCAGAACTTGAACGGTACGAACACCACGGACACGACAATGAAATGACTGTCCGCAATGCCTTTCAGAACCTCCTAGAGTTCTATGCCCGCAAGATGAACTGGCAGTTTATCGAAGAGTTTGCAAGCAAACGCGGGGGGCGGCGCGATGCATCGGTGGATGGAGCGTTGCTCGATCAGTTCTCGCTGCCACGGGCGTTCTGGGAGGCAAAGGATTCAAAGGACGATCTGGCAAAAGAGGTACAAAACAAATTCTCCGATGGATACCCTACCACGAACATTTTGTTCTGGCAACCGGGAAGGGCTATCCTATATCAAGATGCACGGCTGATCTTAGATGCCGATATCACCGTTCCTGCAAAGCTTGTAGAGGTGCTGGAGGCATTGTTCAACTTCGACCTGCCGTACATCAAGGAGTGGGAACACGCCGTCGAGGAGTTCAAAGAGAAGATTCCCACACTTGCCGAAGGCGTACTCAAGATCCTTGAAGAGCAGCGCGTCAAGAACCGTGCGTTCAGCTCCGCCTTCGACAAGTTCATGCAACTGGCTAAGGAAAGCATCAACCCAAACTTGAGTAT
>BQMV01000495.1 GCA_022181005.1 Anaerolineaceae bacterium
GTCAATCTCGTCAATGCGGTGCTTGAGCATCACTTCTTGCGCCGATGGTGGCTGTGGCCGGTAGTACAAGCCAGTTCGATTCAACGATAACAAGGCTACCTGGCGGCTGATGGGCAATGGGGGAGCAGTCAACTCCACCAACGCCCGACGTTCACCCGTACTCAACTCAGTGGCCAGCTTTTTTTTTCAACCACGTCAACTCGGTGGTTAAGCGGCCAATTTCGGCATATAGGTCGTGAATTTGCGCTTCTTTCTCCTTTACTTCAGCCTGGCTGACCTGCTGCTCCCGGCTGAAGATAGTCGGTATCTCGTCTATGGCCTGCTGCCGCCAGCGGCGTAGCTGGTTCACATGCACACCATGGACTGTGGCCGCTTCATTTAATGTTTTGTCTTCGCGCAGCAATTCGAGGACAACTTTGGCTTTGAAAGTGGGTGAATACTGTTTTCTCATGGCTTCAAGTCTACCTTAAAGCCGCTCGTTTTTCTGTTCGATTTTTGCTAGGCCAGTATATTGAACATGGTCTTAATATCAAGCTGTCATTTATTAAGAGTGCCAAATGGTATCCAGATGGCACAAGAATGGCTTGTGCAGGAGATAAAGGAACTATACAAATATGGGAGACAACAACAGAGCAGTTGCTTGCAACTCTAACATCTCCCTATCGCCAGGGCATATTGGAGCGGATAGCTGATTTTCTGATTTTTGAGGGTCCCCCTAAGATTCAAAGCTACGGTAAGATGGAGTCCTGACAGTACGAAACTGGCTGGACTTACACCTGATAATCAGGTGAGAGTCTGGGATGCCGACACATACGAGTTATTATATTCTTTTAAGGGACATACCCGTCAGCCTTTCTCAATATCATGGAGCCCTGATAGCACAAAAATCGCAAGTGCTGGATTAGACAAGAGAGTGATAATTTGGGATGTAGTGAAAGCGACCAGATTGAAAAGCTGGAAGGCCAAGTCTTATATTCAAACAATTGATTGGAGTCCTGACGGGAAAAAA
>BQMV01000496.1 GCA_022181005.1 Anaerolineaceae bacterium
ACTGGTACGGGCCAAACGTATTGCTCCCGCGTGTCACCACCGTATTCAGCCCATGCGTCACATGCTAAGCCCGCACCATCAAATCACCGCCGGCTTTGCTGGCTGCGTAAGGGCTGTTGGGCTTGAACGGGTCATCTTCAACCGAGAAATGATCACCTTCAATATCCCCATACACTTCATCAGTGGAAACATGCAGAAAGCGTTCAATCCCATGTTTCTGCGCCGATTCCAGCAGGATATGAACCCCCACCACGTTAGAATAGATGAACGCATCCGGTGAGAGAATGCTCCGGTCAACATGCGTTTCGGCAGCAAAATTTACCACCGTGTCGATTCCGTAAGAGTCAAACGCGCTGCGAACCGCTTCCCGGTCAGCAATATCACACTGCACCAACCGGAAATTTCCCGACTGGCTAACCGGAAGTAAATTATCAGTGTTTCCGGCATAGGTCATCTTATCGAACACAACGATAGTGTATTCCGGGTGTTTGCTCACCATCCGCCGGACGAACGCGCTGCCGATGAAGCCCGCGCCGCCTGTAACCAGAATATTCTTCATAGGGGTTTTTACCTCGTTTGATTAACCAATGGTGGTTTGTGGCTCGGCATTCGGTTCGGGTTCTGGCTTGGTATCCAGCACAAAACGTTCGATGGCTTCTGCCACGCCATCCTGATCGTTGCTGCCTACCACAACCTTAGCCGACTCTTTTACATGAGCCGATGCATTGCCCATCGCCACACCAATTCCGGCCAACTGAATCATTTCAACATCGTTTTCAGCATCGCCAATTGCCATCACCTGCGCGGCTGGAAAGCCCATGTCCTTGATGAGGGCTTTCAGTGCCGTACCTTTGGACGCATTCTTGGGCAGCACTTCCAACATATCGGCCACACCTGCCTGAAGCAGCCGCGCCGAACCGTTGATTTGCATACCAAGTTGCCAGCGCAGAGCTGTTGTCCGGCGGGCGTCACCCGGTGCAACCGCCAGCACTTTGTTAATGGTGACGGTATCCAGCACATTTTGAAGCGAACCAACCGCTTCCGGCATCGGTTC
>BQMV01000497.1 GCA_022181005.1 Anaerolineaceae bacterium
CTACCGAGTTTTTGAGCTTCGGCGATGATATGGAGCGTGAGCGTCGTTTTACCCGAAGACTCCGGCCCATAGATTTCAATGATGCGCCCACGGGGAACTCCCCCAACGCCTAAAGCCAAGTCGAGAGAAAGCGAACCCGTAGAAATAACGGGGATTTCTTTCATCGCGTCGGCGTTCATTTTCATAATCGCGCCTTTGCCGAACTGTTTCTCGATTTGCACGAGTGCTACATCGAGAGCCTTTGCTTTCTCGGCTGCTTCGGCTTTTTGTGCTGCCGTTTGCGGGGCGGCCGCCTTTGCCGTTGTTTGTTCTTTTGTCTCTGCCATTATGGACGGGAGAGTGCCGTTTTTTGCCAGTGTGTCAATCATTATTATGTCTCCTTTAATTTATAGCTATTCAAGGTTCGTTATACGAACCTTTATTGCCCTCTATATATTAAATACCCAGAAACCATGTTTTTTTCTCACTTTTCAGAAAAAAAGTACAGATTTTGAAAAAAAATGCATGTTTCACTTCCTCTTACATTCAAGCTACCTTGCTTCTATTGACAACTTGAGAAACATCTCGTCAAAGGTTGTATGAGAATGCTACGACCTCTCGCGGTCTTGGTTGTGTTTTTTACAAGCTCGCTTGAGCAAGTGTTTGCCGCCGATGCCAAATCAGAAGCTGCGCGCGTCGCAATCGTTCGTTATATAGACAAAACGAATACGCAGAACTTTGAATATATGCCGGGCTCACTTCAAGAAGCGATCACACAATCCATGAAGAAAAAATTCGAGTTCATCGAGGTCAATCCCACAAAGGTCGAGCCTATTATCAGCCAAGTGCTTGCGAAGAATAAGGGTGTTATGGGGCCGAAAGAAGCCGCCGAGGTGTGCCGTTTGGCTGATATCGATATTTTAATCTATGGGAATTTCACTTTCAAGCAAGAAGATAATCGGATTGTGATTCACACCGAAATTTCTTTGGGCTCAACCGATAAGTTCCGTAACATCAAACCAACCGAGAACCGCGTCGATGCTACCATTTTTCGAGCCGCCGACAAGGTTGCAGGCGATATTGTTTCAGAGATTGCAAAAATAGCGCAAGAGCAACAACTGGCAAAAGGCGAAGAAGCAAAAAAGGACGCAAAAGGCA
>BQMV01000498.1 GCA_022181005.1 Anaerolineaceae bacterium
ATTCGCGCTGCTCTCGATGAGCATCAAAGTGGCGGTATCGGCGCCATCCTCAATCCCGACGGCGGACGCGGCGCGTAACGCTTCCGGCAACGTCGCCGCCATATTGAGCTGCGCGCCGGTTTGATACAACATTTGCGTTTCCGCCAAACTATCCTGCGTCTGCTGAAACAATAATCGGTTATTCAACACGAGCGCCAACTGCGAAGATAAACTCTGATAAATACGCTGTTCCCCCGCCGTAAAGGAATATTTTTGCGGCCAACCGATGAGAACAAGCCCCAGATTGCGCTGTTCAACGACGAGCGGCAAAAACGCGGCAGCGCGCGTATTGGAAGCGGTCAAAATAGCGCGCGTCTGGGCGTCAATAACGGGATTCGTTTCAATATCCTCGACAAATAACATAGCCCCCGGATTGGCCATAAAATACTTGCCCACCGAGAACTCATTTAGCGGGAAACGGGTGTGCTGCGGCAACGGCGCAAGTCCATGTATGGCGGTCCAACTAACGACGACATTGGCAACCAATGTCCCGTCCCACGCGGTTTCAAGCAGCAAAAGTGGCGCGGACCCGGCGCCGCGGTCGAACGCAGGTTTGGCGACGATATGCGCCAATTCTTCAAGCGTGTTAACCTGATTCAAATGACTGCCAGTCTCGTACACGAGCTGTGTTTCCGCCAACGCCGCCTGCGTCGCGCCAAAGAGCCGCGCATTGTCCATCGCGGCGACCACATGACTCGCGACGCTTGTCAGCAGCGCCACTTGCGTCGCGTGATAGGCGTCAAACTCGTAGGCCTGAACAGACATGACGCCCTTGACTTGGTCGCCCGCGGCGAGCGGCACAAACAACAGCGACGCGGAAGGCGTTTCCGTACCCACAATAGCTTCAGTCCGCGCTTTTTCTTGCTCCCATTCCGCACGCGTCAAATTCAACGCGACCGGTTCATTCAGTTCGATGACGCGCGCCACCTTGCCGCTCGGCGGACGCGGCGCCCCTTCATCGCTAAACGATTCACCCTTGTCATACAACACCGGACGCGTGACAGTGTTTGTCGCCGCGTCATATATCCAAACGATAAACGCGTC
>BQMV01000499.1 GCA_022181005.1 Anaerolineaceae bacterium
TTTTGTTTTTTCAAGCAGAAGACGGCATACGAGATAAGGCCACGTGACTGGAGTTCAGACGTGTGCTCTTCCGATCTCGTAATTTCCATTCTTACATCTGTCCCAATTTCAAAATATGGTTTTTGTAAATGAGCCAAGGCAATATATTTCTTCAACAACGGAGACCACGTTGACGTGGAAGCATATCCAACTTGAACATTGCCCACCAAAATCGGCAGACTTCCGCGCACCGCCATGCCAGGGATTTGCGGCGGCAAGCCGACTCGCTTGAAGATGTTTTCCATGCCCACCCAATCCACTTCCAGTCCGACCATTTTCCACAACGAGCCTTCGCGTTTTTCTTTTTCCAACGCGCGGCGACCAACGAAGTAACCAGTCTTATCGAGCGCGACTGTCCAATCGAGACCTAATTCAAACGGCGATGACTTCTGTGGCTCGATCCACGCGTGAGTTGTGGACGTGTAATCTACATCGAGCATGAACAACCCCGCTTCTACGCGCGCCATGTCCATGGCAAGGATGCCGACGGGCGTAATGCCGTAGTCCGCGCCTGCTTCCATGAGGGTGTCCCAAATTTTGATGGCGTCTTTGTTATCCATCCAAATTTCGTAGCCGAGGTCGCCTGTGTAGCCTGTGCGTGAAATCGTAACTTCAATTCCTTTGATTCTGTTTTTCATCAAGCGGAAATATTTCAACTCGTCAACGGACGTTTCAACAACTTTATTCAAAACCTTGCGCGTGTTTGGTCCTTGAAAACTCAACGCGGCGACTTCATCCGTGACTTCGGTGATTTCCACCTCCATACTAACTGCATTCATGGATAACCAACGTAAGTTTGGCTCGGCGGCAGTTAAACGGAATGTCGTTTCATCCAGCCGCGAGACGGTGCCATCGTCAATCATCTTGCCTTCCTCATCACACCAGCCCGTGTACGCGACTTGTCCCACCTTCATTTTGTGGATGTCTCGCGTGGTGACACGATGCAATAACGCCGCCGCATCTTTGCCTGTGATGAT
>BQMV01000500.1 GCA_022181005.1 Anaerolineaceae bacterium
AGGTTTCATTTCAACTCACCGGCGATTTGACAATTCGAGACGTGACCAAAACGGTTACATGGGATGCGACTTGTCAGCCGACGAGCGCGACGCAAGGGACGTGTCATGCGCGCACGACCTTTACCTTTGCGGATTTCAAACTCGAACAGCCGCGCGTGCCGCGTGTGTTGAGCATCGCCGACGACATTGTATTGGAAGTGGATGTTACGCTCCAAGTCGCGCCATAGTCAATGTTTGAAACTACGCGACCGCTCTCGTTTGCGTCGCGCGAACACCTTTTGAAATTCGCCACGCATTCAGCCTTGAGCAGATTCCTGATGGATTCAAGGGATAAACCTTTCGAGTTTCCGAGACCCGAAAGGTTTTAGCTCTGCCATCAAATAGAAATTCGCTCTAACAACAAGCGGGCGTTAGCGCAACTAACGCCCGCTTGTTATTGCTATCCGCCGGTCAACGGCGCGCGCTCAATCAGTTTGTCCCGGCTCATCGGCGTCCATTTCCACAAATTCGCCGGTGACGGTGAAAATGGTGCGTTCGCATAAATTTGTCACACGGTCCGCCGCGCGTTCCAAATTGTGCGCCGCCCACATCAACAAATTCGCTTGCGCGGTCACGCGCGAATCGGCAATGATGAGCCGCAACAAATCCTGATTCACTTTTTCAAACAACGCGTCCACCGCGTCATCTTGGCGCGGAATCGCGCGCGCCAACGCGACATCGCGCCGCACAAACGCGTCGAGCGCGCTGTGCAACATCGCGCGCGTGATTTCCGCCATGCGCGGCAAATCCGCCAGCGGCGGCAACAATGGCTCTGGCGGGATGCGTAGATTAATTTTGGCAATGCATTTGGCGTAATCGCCAATGCGTTCCAATTCGTTGACGTTAAACAGAATCGCCGCCACAATCCGCAAATCGCTCGCCATCGGCTGTTGCGTGGCGACGACGACGAGACATTGCGCTTCCAAATCAAAGCGTTGTTGATTGATGGCGCGGTCGCGCGCGATTAACGCGCGCGCCCCTTCCATATCGCGCTGCGCGAGCATCGCGA
>BQMV01000501.1 GCA_022181005.1 Anaerolineaceae bacterium
CAGACGTGTGCTCTTCCGATCTTCTCTTCGCCGCATTGTCATGACACGCTCTCCCGATCAATTTTCCGATAAACAGGTAGCAGGCCAATTGGAATTTACCGCGGAAACCCCCGAAGCACTCGTGACACGATTAGCGGATGAAGGGTATGAAAGTATGCTCCTTGTCGGCGGCAGTAGGCTCAATACCGCTTTTCTTGAAAAGAAACTTATCACCCAGTGTTATCTCACGATCGAACCGCGGTTTTTTGGAAGCGGCAATAATTTGTTTGCCCCGTATGCTACCGATGTCGCGCTTCGTCTTGACGACGTATCACAGTTAAACGACCAGGGGACGTTACTCATTCATTATCACGTCGTATGAATATTACCCCGATAAAAACCGAAAAGGTCACCGCGGGAAAGGGCACGCTATTTTCCCTCTTAGATGCCGCGTTGTCGGACATGCCGGAAAAATCTATTCTTTCGGTCACATCCAAAATTATTTCGCTGACCGAAGGAAGCGTAGTCCCCATGGAAACAACGGACAAAAAAGCGCTGATCGAACAGGAAGCGCAACTGTTTATTCCTCCCGAGAAAAGTAAATACGATATCTCGCTCACGATAACCCGCGATACGCTCATTCCTACGGCAGGTATCGATGAATCAAACGGCAACGGCAACTACGTACTCTGGCCGCGCGATCCGGAAAAAAGCGCACGCGACATTCTTGACTACCTCACGAGGCGGTGTCATCGCAATTAAATCGGGGTGCTGATCACCGATAGCAAAACGACCCCTCTCCGCCTCGGAACTACGGGTGTTTCCTTAGCGTATGCCGGTTTTTCCGCGCTAAATAATTACATCGGCGAACCCGATCTTTTCGGCAGGGAGCTTAAAGTAACGAAAGCAAATGTGGCGGACGGTCTTGCCGCAAGTTCAGTGCTTGTCATGGGTGAAGGCAGTGAACAAACACCCCTGGCGCTTATTACCGATATTCCTTTTGTTCATTTTGACCCAGAAGCGCCGACACCGGAAGAATCAAAGGAATTGCGCATTCCGTTAACCTTGGATATCTACGCTCCGCTTATCACCGGAGCTTCGTGGAAAAAAGGAAAAAATGCTCGGAAATAAATAAATCAGTCGGGGTGCCGAGACTCGACGGAGGCAG
>BQMV01000502.1 GCA_022181005.1 Anaerolineaceae bacterium
CTTTTGAGTGAATATCGACATTTCTTTGAACCGACTCAAGGCCCGTCGGGAATCTTAAGCCCCCTTTGAACAGCGCCGCGTTCGAGCGCGCGTGCGAGCCACGCTTGGACGTTCTTGACGTTTTGAAATTCCACAAGCTCGGCCGCTCCATAAAAACCCACGAGGTTATTTATCCATCCGATATGCGCGATGTCGGCGATTGTGTATTCATCGCCCATAAACCATTCTTTGGCACCGAGGTGCTCATCGATGACTCCCAAAAGTCTTTTAGATTCCTTCACATAGCGTTCGAGTGGGCGCTTGTCTTCGATTTCTTTTCCGGCAAATTTGTGAAAGAAACCCACTTGGCCGAACATCGGGCCGACATTTGCCATTTGAAAAAACACCCATTGGATGGTTTCAATACGCCGTGCCGGATTTGAGGGCAGAAGCTTTTGCGTCTTCTCTGCTAAATAAAGGAGAATCGCACCCGACTCGAAAAGCCTGAGGGGTTGTCCTCCGGGGCCGTGGGGGTCGTAAATCGCGGGAATTTTTCCGTTGGGGTTTAGAGAGAGAAATTCAGGAGTCCAGGTTTCGTTCTTGGTGATGTCGACCCGGTGTGCTTCGTAGTCTATACCCAACTCCTCGAGAGCTATCGACACCTTAACGCCGTTCGGTGTGGGGAATGAATACAGTTGGAGTTTTTCTTTGTATGCACTCGGCCAGCGCTTTGAAATTAGGAGTTCTTGCATTACCCATGTTGTAAACCAATGTCAGGCAAGAAAGGAATTCTTGAATTTATCCCGCTCCCCTAATGATGAATTTGACTTGAGGCAGTGTCGGCGAAACTTAGTTAAACCCATGGGAGCATGGCTCAATTTGCCGAACGTCTTGACGATTTTGCGCATCGCCATGATACCTTTCTTCGTCTATTTCTTGGTGTCGCCGCTACCGCGCGACCGGTTTATAGCTTTAGCCCTCTTCATGATTGCGTCGGTGACAGATTTCTTTGACGGCTACCTTGCGCGCAAGTGGAAACAAGAGTCCCCATTGGGGCGGTTCTTAGACCCTTTAGCAGACAAGGCTCTTGTCGTTACGACGCTCGGGATTTTTATTTTACTCGATCAAGCAATTCCCCTTTGGATGGTTC
>BQMV01000503.1 GCA_022181005.1 Anaerolineaceae bacterium
TTTTTGCCAACAGTCTTCTTGACCGTGGCCGGCTTCTTTTTCTTGACTGTTTTCTTGGCCGCCGGCTGCTGCGGGCGATGCTTCAACGCCGCGTGAGCCGCCGCGAGGCGTGCCACCGGCACGCGGAACGGCGAGCAGGAAACGTAGTTATTGCCGATGATGTGGCACCACTCGATCGAGTCGGGATCGCCGCCGTGTTCGCCGCAGATGCCCACTTCAAGGTTGGGTCGCGTCGAGCGTCCTTCGGCGATTGCCCAATCCATGAGTTTGCCCACGCCGCTCCAATCCAGCGATTGGAACGGGTTGACCTGAAGAATGCCTTGTTCTTGATACGTGATCAAGAAGTTGCGCTCGGCGTCGTCGCGTGAGTAACCGTAGGTCATTTGCGTCAGATCGTTTGTGCCAAAAGAGAAGAACTCGGCGTGTGTGGCGATTTCCGCCGCCGTGACCGCCGCGCGCGGGATTTCGATCATCGTGCCGAATTTATAATCGAACTTGATATTTTTCTCTGCCATCACCGCTTTAGCAATGCGTTCGAGGCGCGGCTGAACCCATTCGAGTTCGCTCACCGTTCCTGTCAGCGGGATCATCACTTCCGGCTTGACCTTGATGCCGCGCTTGGCGCAATCTGCCGCGGCTTCGAAGATGGCGCGCACTTGCATTTCAACGATCTCCGGAATGGAAATGCTTAAGCGCACGCCGCGCAAGCCCATCATCGGATTCGATTCGTGCAACTGCCGAATGGCGGCGAGCAGGTCTTCTTTTTCCTGCAATCTTTCCGTTTTGCCCTGAACGCGCATGGTGACAATTTCTTCAAACAATTTTTCCTGATCTGGCATGAATTCATGCAACGGCGGGTCAATCAAGCGGATAATGACCGGCAACCCGTCCATCGCTTCAAAGAGGCCGTCGAAGTCTTTGCGTTGATAAGGCAGAATCTTGTCAAGCGCGGCTGTGCGTTCCGCGCTGGTCTTCGAGAGGATCATCTCTTGTACGATGGGCAAACGCTCCGGCTCGAAGAACATGTGCTCTGTGCGGCACAGACCGATGCCCTGCGCGCCATAAGCGCGCGCGCGTCGCGCATCTTGCGGGTAATCGGCGTTCGCCCAAACCTGCAGACCGCGCGTGGGGTAGCCCGCCGCTTGCGCTGTA
>BQMV01000504.1 GCA_022181005.1 Anaerolineaceae bacterium
GCGGCGGTAATCTCCAGTCAATGCCATCGCGCCGTGAGTCGCTCCGTGATAGGAACGATACCGCGCAAGGATTTTGTGTCGTCCCGTGTAGAAGCGGGCGATTTTTATCGCGTTCTCGTTCGCTTCGGCTCCGCCTAATGTGAAAAATGTTTTCTTCAAATCGCCTGGCGTCACCTCCGCAAGTTTCTTGCCAAGCAGACCGCGCACATCCGTCGCCATGCCTGGGCTGGCAAAGGTCAACTTTGCGGATTGCTCCTGAATCGCCTTCACCACTTTGGGATGCTGGTGTCCTACATTCGTATTCACCAACTGCGACGCAAAATCGAGATAGCGTTTGCCGTTTGCATCCCAGAAGTACACGCCTTCGGCACGATCTATCGGAATCGGATTCACCTGTCCCTGATTGGACCAGGAGAAGAAGGTGTATTCCTTGTTGAGGTCAATGATTTCTTTTGAAGAAAGTTTGTTTGGCATATTGTTTTCCTTGTTCACAGTTGAAGGTCAAAGGTCGCAAGTCGTATGAGACCTTCAACCTTCGACCTGCTAACTTTTGACCTCTTTCACAATCTCCGCATACACATTCAACGTCTCATCCACATCCGCGTCGGAATGTTCGTAGCACATAAACCACGGCTCGCGCGCATCGCGGTCGGGCATCACGCCGCGAGTGATGGCTTTTTCGACAAGTTCGAGATACAGGTTGTGATCGCTCTTCGCCCAATCGCGCTGACTTTTCACTTCGCCAATATTCAGCGAGAACGAGAACATTGCTGGGTAGCCTGTCATCACAACGGGAATGTCATTCTCTTCAAAGATTTCTTTCAACCCATCCATGAGACGCTGTCCGCGTTGGGCGATGGATTTCAAGATAGGTTTCGATTTCAGCAGGCTCAACGTCGCATACGCGCCCGCGATGCCTGGTTTGTTGTTCGTGTACGTCCCGCCGATCGCCACTCCATGCCCAATAATGGACATGATCTCTTTCTTCCCACCGAACGCCGCGGCGGGATAGCCATTTCCCAACC
>BQMV01000505.1 GCA_022181005.1 Anaerolineaceae bacterium
CAAAACCCGTCAAGCCGAGCAGCGAGGAGAGATTGCGTTCCGTGTTGAAAGAATTCCTCGAATGAATCATAACCAGCGCATCGGCAAATGGGGCGAAGAAGTTGCCGCTGAATATCTTGTTGAACGGGGATACGAAATCGTCGCCCGCAACGCGCGGACTCCCTACGGTGAAATTGACATCATCGCAAAACAGAACGGCATCGTTATTTTCGTTGAAGTCAAAACACGCACCTCGAACAAAATGGGCTTGCCCGAAGAATCCATCACGACGAGAAAACGTCAGCACATGGTCTCTGCCGCGGAACATTACGCGGCTGAACACGAGATCGACGATTGGCAGATCGATGTGATCTCGATTGAAGGGAAGCCTGGGTCAACGCCGAGGATCACTTATTTTGAAAATGCGATCTAAGCCCTCACCCCTAATCCCTCTCCCAAAGGAAAAGGGGAACAAACCTCCCCTCATCCTTATCGTGGGACCAACGGCAGTTGGCAAAACGGAAATTGCGATTCAACTTGCCGAGCGACTGAACGGCGAGATCGTCTCAGCCGATTCGCGTCTCTTCTATCGCGGCATGGATATTGGCACAGCCAAGCCTTCGCTTGAAGAGCAAGCGCGCGTGCCGCATCATCTCATTGATATTGCGAACCCCGATGAAATTTTGAGTCTTGCCGTCTTTCAACAAAAAGCGACCGAGGCGATTGCGGAAATTCATACGCGAAAGAAATTGCCGTTCCTCGTCGGCGGCACGGGACAATTTATCCGCGCGGTGACTCAAGGGTGGAGTCCGCCGGAGGTGAAGCCGAATGAAGAGTTGAGGAAGGAATTAGAAAGCGAAAAAGAGTCGAAGGGCACAAATTGGCTACACGACAAACTTAAAGCTCTCGACCCAGCCGCCGCCGAGAAGATCGATCCGCGAAACTATCGTCGAACCATTCGCGCGTTGGAAGTGATCATGACAACGGGCAAGAAATTTTCAGAACAACGCGGGCAAGGCGAATCGCCATATCATTTAATTACGATCGGATTGACTCGTCCGCGCGAGGAATTGTATCGGCGAGTGGATGAACGC
>BQMV01000506.1 GCA_022181005.1 Anaerolineaceae bacterium
GGAAGTGAGTACGAAAAGTGATTGTGCGTGGAACGAAGATGGAGGAGGTTGAGTTTTTTTTAATGATACGGCGACAACCGCGATCTACACTCTTTCCCTACACGACGCTCTTCCGATCTTCATACCAAGTGCGATCCTCGAAGGCCTGCATGAAGAGCAGCTTCCCCCAGATGCGCGCGTAGTCCTGATTGGCGACGGCGGTGCAGTCGGGGCGTCCGCCGCCATAACGTAGGCAGCCTTCGTTCATGCTGCGCAGGATGGCGGCACGAATTTGGTCGAACAGGCGCGTGGGTAGCCAATCGCGGGTCCGTAGCGCGGTGAGACCGAGTGAGAGATTGGGCACCGCGTTGTGAATGAGTCCCTTTTGGCAAATTTCCCCGGCATTGAACCCGATGTGCTTGTAATGGCCGTTGGGGGCGAAGCTGGTGCTTTGAAAATCAATCAGTTGTTCGAGCAGGGCTTTGGCGCGGGTGTCGGGCTTAAATTGAATGGCTTCGGCGAGGCCGGCGAGGAAGGGCGAGGCCCAGGTGGAGTGACCCGCGGTTAAGTCGAGCCAGCGGTAGGGATTCGCGCCCCAGACGGGGTGATTGTGAAAACCGTGGATGGCCCCGCAGGGCTGAACCCAAGAACGGATCCAATTGCCGAGTGCGGCGACATTGGGGGAGGAGGGCATATCAATTATGAAGTTGAAGAACCACGGAAGGACACGAATTCACGGGAATACTTTCAAAGCTTTCATCCGGGCTTATGCATTCGATTTTGGACGGAACCAGTTTTCGGCGAGACCGACGGCAATGAGCATGACCGCACCACTGAGGAGCAGCCGCGGCAGGTGGGCGTTTTCACCGAAAAAGAAGAGTGAGACGATAATGCCGACGGGGATTTTGGCGTTGTTCATGACGGCGAGCGTGCCGCCGTTGACGCGGGTTGCACCGAGATTCCACCAAAAGAAACCGACGCCGGAGGCGATGACGCCGAGGTAAGCAATCACACCGAGTTGCGCGAAGTCAGGGCGAAACGAGCTCCAGTCAGTGGTGAAGAGAGAGACGAGCAGTCCCGCCGCCACTGCTCCGAGATAGAGCAACCCGAAGGCTTCGCGTTCGGCCATGTTACCCAGCTGCAGCCGCTCCTTGCGCCACG
>BQMV01000507.1 GCA_022181005.1 Anaerolineaceae bacterium
CAGACGTGTGCTCTTCCGATCTTGATAAACAACCATAGGCTGCAAATAGCGAATTTCATAATTCCTGTTTTTTGAATGAAAATTGGATGAACCAAGAAAGTCTGCCAACGAATATTCCTGCCGGATTATCAGGGACGCTTCTTGTTGACAATCATCTCAACGGTTCATTTTCTCCTTCTATGGCAACGATGGATTTGAATGGCGGGGACAAGCGCAACCTGTTGTCCCTTGGATCTTTCGGGCCTTTCGCTTTTTCGCCCGATGGAACCACAATCGTTTATTACGATTGGCAGGCGCATAAGGGACACACTGCAAATTTGTACAACGGCGAAGAGAAGGAATATATTTGGAACAAAGCGCCATCTAGTCGTATTTCGTGGTTGACAGGTAGCGATTTAATTGCTTACGGTAGTGATGATGGAATCTATGTTTCCCATGTTGATGGAACAGGACTGTTCAAAGTGAATGGGACAGATAGCGAGACTTTACTCAGTGGCTGGTTGTCAGATGCACAACATTTGCTTGTGTCTCGCAAGAGTTATAAGAAGCCAATGCTTTTGCAAATTTTAGATATCAATAGTGGCGAAACAAAAGACCTGTTTTCCTTTTACGAAAGTTATGGGATTGCGGCGATCCCATCACCAGAAGGCAAAAAAGTCATCTTCGACGATATTGTCGCTGGGACACAGCAACAGGGAATTTTCATAGCCAATTTGGATGGATCGGAAAGACATTTGATTGCATCCTTTTGGCTAATGCAGATTGGCTCTTATACGTGGAGTCCAGATGGAAAGTGGATAATTATTTCCGTCACGGATGTAAAACATGGTAGTGAAGTAACTAACTTTCTGATCAACCCTGATTCATGTCAAACGGTACGCTTATCAAATATAGATTGGGCAGTATATGCTTGGGCTCCCTTACCTTAGCCGCAAATATCATTTTTTAGCTAATCCCAGACTTTCAGATTTACCGATAATCCCTATTTAACAATCCCAGAGATCGGAAGAGCACACGTCTGAACTCCAGTCACGT
>BQMV01000508.1 GCA_022181005.1 Anaerolineaceae bacterium
CAGTGACACATCTTTACATTGGCATCGTCATTTCTGTTCTCTTTATTACTGTTTTTTTTTCTAATGATACGGCGACCACCGAGATCTACACTCTTTCCCTACACGACGCTCTTCCGATCTGCAAAATAAAAAAGGTTTGGGTGCGCTGCACGCCCACCACATTCTGCAAGTTGTCACGCAAGAATAATGCCAGATGTTCCCGATTTCTGCAAAGAACTTCAACGATCAAATCATACTCACCGGAGACCATAATAAGATAGCTGACTTCCGGCAGGGTTGCAATGCTCACGGCCGCCTGTTCCAGATAAGGCGCCTGCACGGTCACCCCGATCCAGGCCGGCGCATCATACCCAATTTTGTGGGGGTCAATGACGCCAATAATTTGCAAAGCCTGACTTTCTAGCAGACGCCCCACTCGATTACGCACCGTCCCCTCCGTTACATTTAGTTCTTTGGCAATCTCGGTAAACGGTTTACGGCCGTCTCGCTGCAACTGTTCAATAATCGCCAAATCCAGATTATCCATATCACCTCTTGCCACCATTACGATTTTTCGGTATGATTCCCCAAATTCCTACGATATTCGGAGTCAACTCTTATTTTATTACGAATCTCGTAATTTACCAGATCACATCCGCCATCGGCTAAGCAATAACCGATAACGGAGTACGGAGAAATCCCATGCCCTACCAAGGCCCCAAATCCCACGAATTTTTTGAACGCGCCAAAAAGGTGCTACCTTATGGCGTCAACTCCAACTTTCGCTACCACGACGATTACAATACGCCCGTCGTAGCGGACGCGCAAGATCAATATGTGTTCGACTTTGACGGCCGTAAATACATAGATTACCGCCTGGGTTTTGGCCCCATCATCCTGGGGCACACCGATCCGTTTGTAAACGGCCGTGTCAAAGCCGCCATTGATCACGGCATCAGCTTTGCCTCCACCCAAGAACTGGAAGTCAGAGTAGCCGAACGCATTATTGACATGGCGCCCGGCGTGGAAATGGTGCGCCTGACCAACACC
>BQMV01000509.1 GCA_022181005.1 Anaerolineaceae bacterium
GCCGCGCCGCTTATCCGGCAACATTCAACAGCCCGGATAATGAGCTAGAGCCGTGCTGGTGGGACGATCAGCGGATGTCGTTCGTCTCTAACCGGGGCGGCGATTACGATATTTATCTGTACGATTTCGTAAGCCAAAACCTGACGAACCTGACCGACTCGCCCGCCAATGATTACAATCCGGCGTGTTCAGCCGATGGGCGGTTGGCGTTCACCAGTACGCGGGATTTTAACGCGGAGGTGTATGTGCTGGATTTAGAAACGGGTACAGCCGAAAACGTCAGCAACAATCGAGCCAGCGATTTCAATCCTGCTTGGATGCCGGATGGTCAACTGTCGTTCGTTTCTGACCGCGACGGCAACCGGGAAATTTATGTGCTGAATTTGGACACCGCGCAGATGGAAAATGTGACCCACAATCCAGCCGATGATGACCAACCGGCGTGGTCAAGGTAAGTGATTGTCAGTCCGTATGCCTCTTCCCATATACACTGACTTGATAGTTTTTGAAAAAGACTTTGGGCTTTTGAAGCTGCCGCAGGGCATCTTTGGCAATCCAGCGGGCAGGTTTGGTATCTAACGCTGCGATTTGATGAGCGACTTCGACAGCTTCTTGATGCAAATCACGGTTGCGCTTGCCGACCTGTCGTAATGCCCAGTTGATTCCTTTCATCACATATTTACGGTCGTCGTTAGCGTGTTTGAGCATGACCGGAAAAAATTGACGGATTACATCATTGGGAGCGTGTTTATCGGTAAAAGCGTAAGCGACCATCAGAACGAATCCGGCGCGTTTCTGATATTCCGGCTGATACTCCGTCCATTCAAAGGTTTTGGGCAAAGCGAATTGACTCCTGCCCATGAAGCCCATGCAGAAGGTGTCACAAATTTCCCAATTGACGAAATGGCTCACCCATTTTTCCATGAGTGGGATGGTGATGTGTTTGGGGTTAAAGAGTTTGCTGGTGAGCAGACGGGCTTCATAAATGCCTGTGTCGAACAG
>BQMV01000510.1 GCA_022181005.1 Anaerolineaceae bacterium
AGTTCGTGCGCGAGATCGGGGAGCGTGGCAAGCGTTTGATAATTGGATCGCCCGACAACCGTGTTGATGCGGACAGTCAATTTCCCTTTGTGTGAATATTTGTTGAATAAAGAGACCGCCTTCGTCGTCTGCTTGAACGAGCCTTCGACGCCGCGAATCTTTTCGTGCATCTTGCGGAGCGGCGAATCAATCGAAACATTCACGCCGCGCAAACCCGCTTCGACGAGTCGCTTGGCTTTGACTTTATCAATCAGCGTGCCGTTCGTCGTGAGCGTGACGCGCATCCCAAGTTGAGTCGCGTGTTCCACCAGGTCAGGCAGTTGCGGACGAAGCATCGGCTCGCCGCCTGAAAAATGGATTTTCTTGCATCCAAGTTCTGCAAGTTCGGAGATGATCTCGCGGAAGCGATTCATTGAGATGGGCGGCTCGCGCGTCTCGCGCCAGTGTTTGCACATCTCGCACTTGAGATTGCATCCGTAGTTGATTTTAATCTTGACGTAAATGGGTTTGTACGCGCGCGCATGAAGGACGGCTTGGCGCACGTTATCTTTTTCTTCGGCGATCTGGGGGAGGTTGTACATGGGTTACGGGGTCAATTGTAACATCCGCAACTGCGTGAAAGTGTTGACTCACTTGGGAGGCAGTAAGAATCGTTTGGGAAAAACATACTCAGTCTTTTCATCCTTAAGCCAATCAATAAGTTTCAAAATACCGAAATAATTGAGGGCGATGCCGAGCAGGATGCCTACTGCCAAATCTGCGGAGGTGGCTAAGTCGCTTTGAATGAGGACATATCCGAAATAGGCTGAAATCGGCACAAAGAGAAAGATCGCAGTGAGCATGCCCGGGTTGTAAAGTGTTTTCCCTTTGATGTTGAAAAGGAAAGTATGCGCGAAAAAATTGCCCACCGAAACTAAAGTCGTTGCAATCGCCAGCCAAAGAGTCTTTTCGCCAAAAATGGCGGCAAGTAGATAGGCGACCCAGCCAATAAAAACATTGACGATCAGCGCGGTGTTGGTGTTGAGCGGATATCGATCTGGGTGTTTGCTCGAAAACATGACCGTATTCATCATGCCCGGGAAATAGCCTGGATAACGATATTCCTCAA
>BQMV01000511.1 GCA_022181005.1 Anaerolineaceae bacterium
ATGGCCCGCGCATGAAAGACCATGCGGCGTTCAGCGGCGACGGCTTTATGTTTTTCGACATTGCCCGCATCAATGAAAATGTCCGCTGGTCTGTGCACGATCTCACTCGCTTTATCGACTTCTTAGAGAAGCGCTCGAAGGCCCCCATTGGCATGATGGGTTTCTCTTTGGGAGGCTTTCATACAGCGCTCATGGCGTCGCTCGATAAGCGGCTTGCGTTTGCAATACCCGTCGTGCCGGTCGTTACACTGTTTAATGTTATCAAAGATTGGCAGCCGAGCGCCGGCGTGTTGCAGTTTTTCATCGACTTCTTGAAAATTGATAGAAATGAAATTCAGGCTCTCTTAGCTCCAGTTTCGCCTCTTTCAAGACCGCCAAAACTCGATCGCAGCCGTCTCTTCATCGTCGCGGGGACAGCCGACCGTATGGCGCACCCCGACCATGCGCAGAGCCTTTGGGAGCACTGGAACGAACCCAATATGTATTGGTTTCCGGGAAACCATCTCGTGCATTTCGAGAAAGAAAATTACATGCGAAAAGTCGCTGCGTTCCTTCGCGGATTAGGTCTCTACTAATTGTGCAATTCCATGTCGTGACGCTATTTCCCGCGTTTTTTGAAAGTCCACTCAAAACTTCGCTTTTGGGCAAAGCCATCCAAAACGGTGTTTTTAGCGTCCAAAAGTTCAATCCAAGGGATTTCACCCCCTATAAACACGGAAAAGTGGATGCACCGCCTTATGGCGGGGGGGCGGGCATGGTGATGATGGTCGAGCCGATTGCCCGCGCCGTTGCCGCCATCCGAGAGAGTCAACCCAAGACGCATACGATTCTTCTTTCTGCGCGAGGTCGCCTTTTTGACGCCGCGTATGCACAAAAACTTAGCCAAGAGCATACGAGCATCGCACTCATCTGTGGGCACTACGAGGGGGTCGACGAACGCGTGGCAGAGAGCGTTGCCGACGAGAGTTTGCGCATCGGTAACTTTGTTCTTTCGGGGGGCGAAGTGGCGGCTCTCGCGGTGATCGATTCTGTCGCAAGACGTCTTTCGGGTTTCATGGGTAACAAGGACTCTCTTTCGCACGAATCCTTTGACGAGGGGCTTTCTTTTGAGCATCCGCAATATAC
>BQMV01000512.1 GCA_022181005.1 Anaerolineaceae bacterium
AGCAATTTACGCGCCACATCGCGGGCAATTTCAACAGTCTCAGCGATTGTCCGTCCCTGAGCGACCAATCCTTGCACATCTTCTGATGTTGCAAGATAAACGCCCTCGGGCAATTTTTCAATATGGATACGCACAATACGTTCGTTGACGTTTAACATGGGATACTCTCCTTGCTTTTGCTAGTATAGCACACCTGCTTACGCGCCTATCCATCCAACGCCTTCAACAAATCAGTAACCGCATTCACCGACGGCAGATGCACGCGCAGCACCTTTCTCCTCGCTTCGATCAGCGCTTCGTAATCGCCTAATGCTTGTGCGCGAATCAGCGTGCCGTACGTCAAGCCTTCGGTTGGAATATCCAAATCTTTTTCAGCATCGGCAGTGACGACGAGGAACAGTGCGTTCTTCGGTCCGCCTTTGTGGAATTGACCTGTGGAATGTTGGAAGCGCGGACCGAATCCGGCGGTCACTGCGTTGCCTGTCTTGGCGCGGATCGCGGCGCGCATCTTTTGCAAAGCGTCTGTCATTTCGTTATTGCGCGGCAGGTAGGCATTGATCGCAACATAGCCGCCCGCTTTGGCTTTCTTCAAAAACTTGCTCAACACCGCATTCAATGACGCGCCCGTCACGGCAGTCGGCGAAAACACGCTCACGCCGTCTTTCTTCCACGCGGGCTTACCCTCTTTCAATTTGCCTTTCTTTTGGTAATCGGCGATCTTCGCCTTCGTGATCTTTTTGCTCGATTCGACATTCGGCTGATCGAATGCGTTCACGCCAATAATCGAACACGCGGTGACGGTGGCGATCTCCCAGCGGAAAATTTCTGCGCCGATGTCGTAAAAATTGGAAATTGGAAATTGAAGAACGGGATGCCCTGCGGATTTCAATGCGGTAACAGTTGCGTCATGCTCACCTGTTTGGCGCAAGTACACAAAAATTCTGTCATCGCCATATTCTTTCACATCGCCAATCGGTTCGAGCGGCACAGGCAGGATGCCCTTGCCATTCTTGCCGCTAGATTCGGCGATGATCTGCTCGATCCAATTTGCAAACG
>BQMV01000513.1 GCA_022181005.1 Anaerolineaceae bacterium
AACAATTTACGAACTGCCTTGCGTGTCGGTCAGCAGCCGGATGCCCGCACCCGAACCACAGGTTTCCGCTGTGCCCGCGACCTCCTTCCCGGCGATATTCCCGACCCATCCGCCCTGCGAAACCTGCTCCTGCCCACCATCACCCCATCGCCGGATACCCCACAGGTTCGGGTGCTGACGGGCGCAACCCTGCGTTCCGGCCCCGGCACGAATTACGCCAGCGTTGGCTCTGCCCGCGAAGATCAATTCCTTCCCGCCATCGCCCAGATAACCAATCAACTAGGCGAAACATGGTACATGGTGCTGGATTTAACCGCTCAATATGGTTGGGTTCGCTCAGATTTGGTCGAACTTCAGCCATCCGGCGCATACATCCCCCCAGCCGCCACCATCCCCGCCCCGCCATGAACCTATTGATGACGCCGTTCCAGTTCCGCCTGCACATCGTCCAGCGTAATGCCCAACTGCGCCATCAGCACTAGGGTGTGATAAAACAGGTCGGATAATTCACCGATCTGTTAATCCCGTCCCTGCCCCAACGCCGCCACGATAACCTCTGTCGCTTCCTCGCCCACCTTCTGCGCGATCTTATTCACGCCCTTCTCAAACAGCGTATTCGTATAGCTCCCATCTTTCGGGTTCGCCTTCCGATCACGAATAATTTCCTCTAACCGATTCAGCATATCCATGTGTCCCCACTCGACAAATTTGAACTTATGTTCTAAAATTAGATGTGTTTGTGTAGGGATGTGCTACAGCACATCCGCCTCAGCATAATCGCAGCAAATTCACAACCACTACAGACGCATATACTGAAAATCAATAACTGACAACGACGACATTGACGACATCTCCCCTCAACAATTGTTATTTCCACGACATTTGCGACATAAAAGGGATACAAGCGCTTCTGTATTGACTAAAGGCTGATGGTAACGGCTGATAGCTAAATGGCGGCGAAAAGCCTTTTTCGTCAATGACATAGCCGCCGCCGCCATTTCCCCTCAAGATTCGCAAGATTCACAAAACCCAATGTATGAATCTGACGAATTTGAAGAATCTTGCGCATGTTGCGAATCAGTTAATACCGCATGAATTTTATCCAGCATTTAGCGTCTGAAAAAAGCACGATACCGCCCCCGTATGGCACGCTGGCCC
>BQMV01000514.1 GCA_022181005.1 Anaerolineaceae bacterium
GCTTGAGGTCAGAAGCGACTGCGCCTCCGTTGGACTGGATCAGCTCGATCATCGTGTCGGGCGCGCCTTTTCTTATTGATGTCCCGTTGAAGTTAACTCCGCTCATGCGAGTCTGCGCAGTGAATGGAACGAAGTGCATCTTCTCCATAGTTTGACCGCGCAAGCCAAATTTTTCTTTTGCCAGCACCACGATGGAACGACCTTCAGGAGTTTCATCTGCCAATGACGCGAGTTGCGCGGCTTCGGCAAGTTCTTGAACGGGAAGATTGTTGACGGGAATAAATTCAACCGCCTGACGATTGCCCAGCGTGATCGTTCCCGTTTTATCGAGCAGTAACACATCCACATCGCCCGCCGCTTCCACCGCGCGACCCGACATGGCAATGACGTTGCGTTGGATCATCCTGTCCATGCCCGCGATGCCGATGGCGGAAAGCAACCCGCCGATGGTGGTTGGGATCAAACACACCAGCAACGCAACCAACACCGTGATGGTGATGGCGCCGCCGCTATAAATTGAGTACGGCAGTAACGTGGCGCACACGACCAAAAAGATAATGGTGAAGCCCGCCAGCAAAATATTCAACGCGATTTCATTCGGCGTCTTTTGGCGTTTCGCGCCTTCGACCATGCTGATCATGCGGTCTAAAAATCCATGCCCAGGGTCGGCGCTGACTTTGACCACCAGCCAATCGGATAATAGTCTTGTGCCGCCTGTGACTGCGGAACGGTCGCCGCCCGCTTCTCTCACAACTGGGGCTGATTCGCCAGTGACGGCGCTCTCGTCCACCGACGCGATTCCCGCGACGATCTCGCCATCGGCTGGGAGAATATCTCCCGCAACGACCAGATACAGATCATCTTTGCGAAGCGCGGTGGACGAAACAATTTCATATTTTGCATTTGCGCCTTCAACTTGTAAACTTTCAACCTTCAAACCTGCAACCTTTTTTAGATCGGAAGAGCACACGTCTGAACTCCAGTCACGTGGCCTTATCTCGTATGCCGTCTTCTGCTTGAAA
>BQMV01000515.1 GCA_022181005.1 Anaerolineaceae bacterium
AGAAAACTCTCCGAATTTTATTGACACTCGCATATCTGGATGATATAATACTTTTGCAACATTTTTGTTGTTAAAATTTAACGCTCAAGAATCTTTGGCGTCATCAAAATGAAACTGTCGTGACAATACAGACTCATTTTGACAACGCCTAAGGAGGAATCAACGATGAAGTTCGAATTACCGCCCCTACCGTACGCGTATGACGCGCTCGAGCCGCATATTGACACCGAGACAATGAAAATTCATCACGACAAGCATCACGCGGCGTACGTGAACAATCTGAATGCTGCGCTCGAAAAACATCCCGAACTCGAGTTCAGCGACCCTTGGACGATGGTGGCGCAGCTCGCTACGATTCCGGAAGATATTCGCACGGCTGTTCGCAACAACGGCGGCGGTCACGCGAATCACGCCGCGTTTTGGTTGGTAATGGGACCCAATGCCGGCGGCGCGCCCAAAGGCGCGTTAGCGGACGCCATCAATGCCGCGTTTGGCAGCTTTGATGAATTCAAAACAAAGTTCAAAGCGGCGGGCGCCGGACGCTTTGGTTCGGGTTGGGCGTGGCTCGTTCTCGACGGCGGCAAGCTTGCGGTTATGAGCACCGCCAATCAGGATAGTCCATTTATGGAAGGCAAGACGCCCGTGTTTGGCGTGGATGTTTGGGAACACGCGTATTATTTGAAATATCAAAATCGCCGTCCCGATTATCTCGACGCGATTTGGAATGTCTTGAATTGGGATGCGATTGGCAAGAACTATGATTATGCTGTCGCGTATGCCAAAGGATAGCGTCGTAACGGACATTCCTTGACGAGTCAAGGCGAGCGCAATATTTATTATTGCGCTCGCTTTTATTTCCAGTAATTAAAGGCGCGGCACGCGCGAAAATTTTTGGATAGGGCAAAGCGGAAAATGGCATTCGAGATTGCGTCGCGTCAAGGCGTCAAGCCGTTTGTGACGCGCGAAAAAATATTGCCGATTTGCGGAGCGCTGAACGCGAGGAACCCGATGACTCCGACGGCGGCGCAGATGCAGATAATAAGGATGCCAAAATAAGCGACCGCGAAAATCGCGGGTTTGCTTGCGCCTTCTTGCTTGACTTGAATGGGCGCGACGCTTGCGCG
>BQMV01000516.1 GCA_022181005.1 Anaerolineaceae bacterium
GAGATAAGGCCACGTGACTGGAGTTCAGACGTGTGCTCTTCCGATCTTGGAAAAATATTTCAACTACGATGAATCCGCGTTCACAAAAAAATTGGAAGGGTTGGGGTTCTACGTGGCGCAGTGCGCGCAGAGCAATTATCCGGTCACCAAACTTTCAGTGACTTCCACTTTTTACGCGGACTACCATCGCGAGGAAACGCTCTTCCCTCTGTATTCCAGCCTGGTCGTCGAGACGCTTCGTTCGCAGGGCTACCGGGTCGTCACATTTGAGAATCGCTCGAACGGCCATTTTTCTTTTGCGGAGGATGTGCGGCTTTCGCGCAATCAACTGCTGGCCGGTAAAGTGGATTTGACCGGCGGCTTGAGCGAATTTGAATTTAAATTATTAGAAACGTCGCTGGCGCGACTTGCGCTCGATCTCCCCACTCTGATCCCCGGTTTCGACGCGGCGCAACAGAAAGAAACAGAATATTATGAACATTATCAGCAGACTTATTTTATTCTTAAGGAATTGAAGCGTTTGCCGGAAGAGATCAAAGAACCGAAATTAGTTTTCGCGCACTTCCTTGTGCCGCATCCGCCGTTCATCTTTACGCCGGATGGAAAATTTTATTGGAACGAGAACGAAGTGGACGGATATCTATCGAACGTGGAATTTATTGACTCGCAGATCACGGGTGTTGTGGAGGCGATCATCGCCAAATCGAAGATTCCCCCGATCATCATCCTGATGGGCGATCATGGTCCCTCTGGCGTGCCGAGCAAGGATAATCCGCAGCTGCGTATGTCTATTTTGAACGCGTACTACGTCAACGATGCGGCGAAGGCGGATTTATATCCCACCATTACGCCGGTCAATTCATTTCGCGTGGTGTTCAATAATTATTTTGGCGTGGATTATCCCTTGCTAAAAGATATCGCCTATCACACTGGAATTCCGGCTGATTTTAGGCGAAAGAATATTGTGAAGAATATCTGTCAGGTTACGCCATAACTATTACTTTG
>BQMV01000517.1 GCA_022181005.1 Anaerolineaceae bacterium
CTTGGCGCTTGAAGGTCTTATTCAGCGATTCAGCATGAGCATTTTCGTAAACGTTGCCGACCGTCATCGACATCGTTAAGCCGAGGGCCGTGGCTCGCGCAACATATTCCGCAGAGCAATACCGCACGTCTGAATCGGTATGGTGTATAGCGCCACGAATTCCCGACGGATGTGCCGCCGCGTCGTCGAGGCAAGCAAGAACTAGAGCCGTATCGTTCTTGTCTGAAATCGCCATGCCAACATTTTCACGAGTGAATAAATCCATGAGCAGGGCCAGATAATGATCTTTGCCTTGGATGTCGAATGCCGTTACGTCGCCGACTAAAATCTGTGCTGGACGTTCTACTTTCACGTCTTTGAGCATGTTCGGAAATTTGCACAGCTTGTGTCCGCTCTGCGTCGTTTTGACGCTGAATTTTCGCGTTTTCCGGCACAAAAGGTCGTATTTTCGCATCACGCGCAAAACACGTTTCGTATTGATTTGCATTTTTTCGCGCAGCTTCGCGGTCACGGCACGGTAGCCGCTGTCTGGCAAGAGGCGAATCACCGATTCAATTTCAATCCGCAACGCTTCGTCTGCCGACTCTGACGCAGACGAGCTATAGTAGAATGTGGATGGACTCATTTTCATAAGGCGGCATCCTTTGACGACGCCAACCGCGGGGGCGAGAGTGGCCCTGATGAATTCGCGGATTTCTGTTTTTGTTCGAGGAACCGATGGAATTTTTTTAAAATGTGATTTTCAAATGCGAGCTCACCCATTGCCTCTGCGAGTTCGCCGACCTTACGTCTGAGCGCGGCAATCTCCTGCTGCTCCGAGCCAGTTTTGCCCGCCGCATTGTCATCGATCCAGTTGCGTAGAGTCTGGGCGGCGATATTCTCCCGTTTCGAAACCTGCGCGATTGTCGATTGGCCCAGGCCTATTTCGGTCACCAGCGCCTCTCTAAATTCTCTTGGATACCTTGTTCGTTTAATCATGTGCTATATTCTCAGATCGGAAGAGCACACGTCTGAACTCCAGTCACGTGGCC
>BQMV01000518.1 GCA_022181005.1 Anaerolineaceae bacterium
CTACACTCTTTCCCTACACGACGCTCTTCCGATCTGTCTAGTTCAGCCTTGCCTAGGGCAGCATAAAACTCGCGACTGGAGATGTATCTCTTGTCATCATTAACGCCGTCAGTCCCTACTTTCTTTCCATCTTGGTCAAAGAAGTCTGCAAACCCAGAGCCATCTTTACGTACAATTGGGCTGGCGTGTGAGTAATGGTAAGGATTCCAATCTCCCATTGCCCCCCACAACACATCCACACTCATAAACCTACCGTACTCCGGTTCGTAGAGGCGCACACCGTAGTTGCCAAGGCCTGTTTCGTTGTCGGCTTCACGGCCAATGTAGCCGGTGCGTTGGCCTGTGCCGGTAGTTGTTAGCACCGAGCCGAAGGGGGCGTAGGTGGTGTGTTGGAGGGAGATGGACATTTCCAAACTTATCACATTGTTCTGTGGTGTTGAAGAAATACATCTTCATGATTTGCTCCTACAATATAACAGCCTGTTATGTATTCTATGATTCATTCTTCATTTTGCCAATAAGAATGCTTGTTACGGTCGAGCCTCCCGTTCTGCTTTGGCGGCCGCCTTGTTCACTTCTTCGTTTATTATGTAAGCTGGAGTCACGTGATTCGGGCTGCGTGGCTGTACTTGGCCTTTGGAAACAACCATCATACTTTCTGCTGCTGAGTCAACCACGTTTCCGACTTTCGAAGCTCCCAACCGGTAGAAGTCTTGCTCTGATATTTGGATGGCCCACTTCCACGACTCAGTGCCCACGTTCACCACCCAAGGATCTGCAAACTGAGTACCATTATTGGGGGTGTGTACGCCATCGAACACAAACTCACTGCCCACTAGCGTGTTGGTGGCAATTTGTTGTATGAGAGTATCTTCTGCGTCCCAGGCTGGGAACTCTAGGCCGTGCATGTATCGAATGCTCCGTAATTTCCTCGCTTGATACGCGTTCATCGGCACCTTGTACGTGAATGCTATCATGCTGTCTTTCTTGAATTGCACAAACTGCAATTGGTATTGCCAATCGAAACCAAGAGGATCGTCCCAACCAGCTTTCCAGTGCTGTATCATCCCGTAGAACATTACCCCCATCGCATCAGTTCTTGGTACGCTTAGCGTGCTGTCTCCTACATTTACATCCAACAACGATGGCAG
>BQMV01000519.1 GCA_022181005.1 Anaerolineaceae bacterium
GCCACGTGACTGGAGTTCAGACGTGTGCTCTTCCGATCTCTTTACTCCAGACAAAGTAAAACAGTAGTCCTACCGCTAATCCAAATAGTAGTTCAATTAAGTTCTGCGCGGACGGGCTATTAGTGAAAAGCGCGCTAACCGTCGGCGAAACGACGTAAGCAACAGCAAAGACTGCTGTCGTCGTTAGCCCACCGGCTAACACTAACAATACATTCTTTTTACCGTCTGTATCGTATAAGAAACTTCGAAACGGTACCCCAATAGTCGACCACAGTAGTAATGCGTTAATAATTGAGCCGATCGAAAAGGCGAGTGCGAGCCCAGCCACACCGAGCGAAGTTGCGCGAGCGCTCCACCACGCAAAAAGAAGCGCCACCGCAATCGAGCAGATACTGTAGACTGTGGGGCGCATTGTGTCTGAGCGCGCAAAGTACGCTCGCGCCAAAAGTAGTACGGCGCCTTGAAAGAATATTGAAATCACGAAATACGAAAAGGTCTTGATCGCCATTATTGTTTCAGCTGGGTCGATACTGTGACCGATCGAGATATATAAACCGATAATTTGTGTTCTAAACAGCAAAAGATATATAGTCGCCGGTAGAAAAATAAACAGGAGTAGACGAAGCGCCTTGCCGACAAGCTGTTGGTACTCTTCCTTTTGATCCTTAGCAAATTTGCGCGTAAAGTCCGGTAATATCGCCATCGCTAACGTATTGGCGAGTAGCAACACCGGTGCAGTTTGCAGATCGTCGGTCAGGCGATAAATAGCGATTGAACCCGCCGAAAAATCTGAGGCGATGCGGTAGAAAGCGATGAGTAGCAATTGGGTACTAGTGAGAGCGATTGTTCTCGGGATCATTAGTTTAAACACCTGACGAACTAAACCGCTGCCAAAACTAATCTCAAAACTAAAACGCCAACCCAGTCGCAGTAAACTTGGAAGCTGAACGAGAAAATGCGCCGCTGCCCCTAAGATTACTCCGAAAACGAGGACCGGTAAGCCGAATCTGGGGATAAGCAGGGCGCCCGTAATAATTGAGACGTTGTAAACGATCGGCGCTAACGCCGGCGCAAAAAACATTTTCTT
>BQMV01000520.1 GCA_022181005.1 Anaerolineaceae bacterium
TTTATTCATTTTATTTCTACCTTTTCTTGCGCTTGTGAGATGATATCGCGCGCTATTGTAGACGGATTGTTGAGAACATCCCACGAGTTCCAGTGGAGAAATCTGCCGATGTAGACGTCCACACTGCTCAACGCAGCGACTACGACGACGAATATCCAGCCGACCCATGCGAGGGATAAACTCCAAATCATGGAAATATAGTATCCTGAAGCGCTGTGCTCTGTGCAGACGCGCCAGCCAGCAGAGCGAACATGGTTAGCCGATATTTGTTATGAGAGAAGCAGTCAAGGAAATTGCGCATCATGAACGTTTCAGAAAATTTAGAAGGATGGGATTAACCTCGTTAGGTTTTTCATAATGTGGGATATGCCCGCAATCTTCGATGACGTGTAATTCGACGTTTGGCATGGTTTGACGCAATAGGTCGCTTTGCTCAAAGGGGATGGTGCGATCATTGCGCCCCCAGAACAGCAGGGTTGGTAAATCTAGTTTACCCAGCGCGCGGTATATATCGAGATGAGCGCCGAGCATGTCGTTGCGGATGGTGGACAAAATGGAACGTGTGAAACCCTTATAACGCATCTGCGACCTGAATTGTTCCTGCAGGCGCGCAACCAGAACGGGACCATAGAGGTCTTTCGCGGCGCTGTTGACTAGAATCCGTTCGCTGAGTTGACCGAAGACGATTTCGGAAAGAACGGGAATGCGCGCGAATCGTAACGCCCAAGAGGCGTCCAGCGCTTTCGCTCCGCTGGGGTCTATCAAGACGAGACTTGCGATTCGTTCCGGGCGGCGGGCGGCGAAGGCTGAGGCGATCAGTCCGCCCATGGATAAGCCGATCAGATGGACCTTTCGTGTGAAGCGTAGCGTCTCTATTAATTCAGTCAGTTGACGCAGGAAGAAGTCCAAATTATTGCGAACCGGCGGGCGGTCTGATAAACCGCGCCCGAAGAGATCGTAACGCAGAATTTGTAAGCCCGCTTGTGAGAGAAATTTGAAGGTGGGGTCGTAAATAAAAGATGGGACGGAGAACCCGTGTATGAGGATAACAGGCGCGCCGGCTT
>BQMV01000521.1 GCA_022181005.1 Anaerolineaceae bacterium
CTGGAAACTCATTTCCCGCCGGTCGCCCTACTTAGCTATGATGAGCAAGGTAATTCCATCAATCCTCCGCGCGAAGTGTTGCCTACTCTGAATCCGGCTGGCTATATTCAACCTCCGCCTCTTATCCTCACTACTTTAGAAGCCGCGCGTGCGATGCGTGGCGACGATGCGATCAGCGCCATTCGCATCCGTGTCGCGCTCGATGGATGTTCGTCTGAACAACCAGAGACTTGTACAGTAACTCCTGCCGGTCAACGCAAGATTGAAGCCATCGCGATAGAAATTCAACGTCGGACCGGGTTAGATGTGGATATCATGGTTGGTTCTTCTCCAACCCGCGTGCTGGTGCATGTTCCCGGGGTTGGCTATGTGGAAGAACAATGGATTCAAAAAGGGGTGAATCTGACCTACAAGCAAGGCATCCAAAGCGGCAACTGGTTGTTACTGGGAACTTTGCTATTAGCAGGCGGGTTGTTTACCCTCGATTTGACTTGGGCGGAGGTCTTGTCTCGCCGCCGCGTTGTTGCTCTGCAAAAAGCATTGGGCTGGCGTTCGCGCAGTGTGTTTGCGCAGGTTGTCCGTCAGGTGATGATAATCGGCGCGATTGCCACAGCCGCAGGCACATTGATTGCCATGGCTCTGATTCGCTGGTTGAAATGGGAGGAGATTCCTTCGAGCCTGTTGATTGCCCTGCCCTTGCTGGTAATCGGCTTGTGCGGAATTGGCAGTCTGCTTCCCGCTTGGTAAGCCAGCCGCGTGTCTCCTATCGTTGAACTCCAGCGTGGAGGCGTGCGCTATCACCGCAAGCGGACAAATCCCGTTTTGGGTCTGTGGATGTATGCTTGGAGCGAGATCAAACGAAGAACGGTACGCTCCCTCCTGACCGGGCTTGGCTCGGCTCTTTCCGCCGGATTACTTACTTTGCTTCTGGGAGTGACCCTCCAACAACGCGGTATGTTAAATGGGACGCTCTTGGGCGAATTTATTCTGGTCAATGTGGAAGGCTATCACTATGCCATCGTTGGGATC
>BQMV01000522.1 GCA_022181005.1 Anaerolineaceae bacterium
ACGTGAACACCGATTGCGATTGGCGACACCGTAGAAGGAACGATTGGCGGCAATGTGGCGCGCGTCCGTTATACCCTAATGGTCAGCAACAGTGAGCTTGTCACCATTCATATGCATCGGGAGTCGGGCGATCTGGATGCGCTACTCGTCATCCTCGACGAAAATGGAGTCGCAATCGCGCAGAATGATGATGCGCCCAGCGGCGATACACGCGATGCGATCATCGAAAATCTATCGCTAGAGGCGGGGACTTATACCATTATCGCTTCACGCTTTCAAGAAGATATTGGCTTGACCAGCGGTGATTACACACTGACGATTGAAGGTGGGGATTAACTGACCAAAGGGCGTTCTGCTGTGAACGCCCCTACCCTAGAAACAAAACTTTACTTGGCAGGCTGCCCGACAAAGCGGTAGCCGATCCCATATTCATTCTGGATATAAATCGGGGTTTTAAAATCCGGCTCTATTTTGCGGCGAAGATGCGAAACGTAAATGCGCGGATAGTGATGTTCGCGCGTGTATTCAAAACCCCACACTTGTTCCAATAACTGTTGAAAAGTGAGTACCTGTCCACGCCGTTTGACAAACGTCGCCAATAAGCGAAACTCGGTTGGCGTTAAACGGATTTCTTCGCCATGCACATGAACCCGGCGCGCATCCAAATCAACGGAAAGATATTCATCTTGATAATGTTTAACTTCATCCTTATCGTCAGACTCTAGGGGTTTGGCACGGCGCAGCAAAGCCTTCACCCGCGCTTGAAATTCGATCTTCCGCAACGGTTTCAGCATGAACTCATCCGCGCCCATGTCCAATCCCTCTGCAATTTGTTCCTCAGTGACGGCGTGCGCGGTCATCATCAAAATGGGAACATCGGAAAGTTCACGAATGCGCTGGCAAACCGTAATGCCATCCATCAAAGGCATTGCAACATCCAAGACCACCAGATCAGGCCGGGTGTCGTGGAACAGGCGCAATCCCTCTAAACCATTGTTGCCGATAATTGCCTCGTACCCGTGTCGCTGAAGGTCAAGCTGGAGCAACCGGGACATTTCTCTGTCATCTTCGATTACTAAAATTCGTGTGGTC
>BQMV01000523.1 GCA_022181005.1 Anaerolineaceae bacterium
CATTTTCTGCGGACTGGCAAGCAACCCTTCCAAATATTCGATGAGTTTGACTTTTTCTTTGTATTCCTCTTCGATCTTTTTGCGTTCGAGGGCGGCCAAACGCCGAAGCTGCATGTCCAGAATGGCCTGTGCTTGAACTTCGGTAATCTTGAGGAGTTTCATCAAATTGATGCGGGCGGTATCCACCGTTTGTGATTTGCGAATGGTGGCGATTACCTCGTCCAGCACATCTAGCGCCTTGAGCAACCCTTCGAGGATGTGGGCACGTTCTCGGGCGCGGTTCAGTTCAAATTCGCTGCGGCGGCGCACGACTTCCTGACGATGGTCAAGATAAACGCGCAAACACTGTTTCAAACTGAGCATACGCGGTTCATTATCGACTAGCGCAAGGGTGATGATGCTGAAGGTTTCTTGCAGCGGGGTGAGTTTAAAGAGACTACCCAAAATTGGGGTTGGCTCTGCACCACGTTGAAGTTCGATGACCAAGCGCAACCCTTGACGGTCAGATTCATCACGCATATCGGCGATGCCTTCGATTTTGCCATCCCGCACCAATGTTGCGACACGTTCAATCAGGGATGATTTGTTGGTTTGATAGGGGAGTTCGCTGACGATGATGCGTTATTTGCCGCGTCCCATATCTTCGATATGCACTTTGGCGCGGACAGTAATTTTGCCGCGTCCAGTGGCATAGGCTGAAACGAGTGTGTCTTCATCGGTATCCAAACCATCAATGTGGCGATAGACGATACCGCCTGTTGGAAAGTCCGGGCCTTTGACGAAGCGCATCAAATCCTGAACGCTGATGTCTTCTAATCGTTCCCAATTGGTTAGGACATAGATGAGCGCATCGCAGACTTCGCCTAAATTGTGCGGGGGGATGTTGGTAGACATGCCAACCGCGATGCCAGATGCACCGTTGACCAGCAAGTTTGGGAAACTGGATGGCAGAACCATCGGTTCTTTTAAACTGCCATCAAAATTGTCGCTGAAATCTACGGTGTTTTTGTCAATGTCAACGAGCAGTTCTTCGCCG
>BQMV01000524.1 GCA_022181005.1 Anaerolineaceae bacterium
TATTGCCGGGCGCGCGGGCAGCGCGGACAATGAGCTGCGCGCAAGCGTGCGCGCGCGGGGACTGGAAACCCGAGTACGCTTTATTGGCATTGTTCCCGACCAATATTTACCTGCCAGTATCTCTGCCGCCGACCTCGTGGTCTATCCATCTATCTTTGAGGGATTTGGTTGGCCGGCATTGGAGGCAATGGCATGTGGTACGCCCGTCATTACGACAAACGCGAGTTCTCTTCCCGAGGTCATGGGTGATGCAGGATTGATGTTTGAACCGGGCAATGTCGACGCGCTGGCAAGTATAATAAAGCGATTGCTCGATTCGGAAAGCGCGCGCTGCGAGGCTGCCGCGGTAGGTTTCGCGCGCGCGCAAACTTTTTCGTGGACGCGTTCGGCGCGCCAAGTCCTTAAAGTGTACGAGACGATTACAGCGACGTGATCTCGAAAGTTGTGGCAGCATCTTGCAAGTGATATTCCAAGCGCGACCATTTATTTTCTGTATGGAGTGGAAAAATGCGGATAGGGATGTTGGGCATTCGCGGGATTCCCGCGAACTTTGGCGGCTCAGAAACGGCGGTTGAAGAAATTGGGACGCGCTTGGTGGAACGCGGCCATCACGTTACCGTGTATTGTCGCAAGCACCGCGACCCGCTCGGAGGACAAGAATTTTACAAAGGAATGCGGCGCATTATTCTGCCTTCGCTCAATACATTGAATCTCGATTTAATGAGCCATACCTTTTTGGCGCTAGGGGATATGATGCGCCGCCAATTCGACGTTGTCCATTTTCATGGCGTCGGCAACGCGCTTTTATTTCCAATATTCAAGTTGAGCGGACGCGGCGCCAAATCATTGTTGATTGTGGACGGTCCCGATTGGCAGCGTCCGAAATGGGGCAGAGCCGCGCGACTTGCCTTTCGCGCCTCGTTTCCTGCCGCCGCGCGTTTCGCCGATGAAATCATTTCCGATAATGCGCAGGTCCAAGAATTATTTCGGACCGCGTAAGCGCGCGAAACCG
>BQMV01000525.1 GCA_022181005.1 Anaerolineaceae bacterium
CGTTCCGCACAGCCAGATGTTCATCCATCACCGAACTGTACCAAACGGGCATATCATACCCGGCAAACTCTACCATCTTCGCGCCCATATCGCGGTGCAGGGCATTCAAGGTGGTAGTTTTCAAACCTGCGTTTTGCGGTTCTTTCCATTGGAAGTCCGGCAGTTGGGGCAGGGCTGAACCGTTATAGTGCGCGCCATTTATCCCGATGAAATAGGCTTTTGATGCATATCCGTCGTTACTCACCTTCAGCCGTTTTGGATCAACTGTTCCCGCGACTTGTACATCCACCGGCCCCGGAACTTTCGCGTAAGGATCAGTTGGGTCGATGATGACAAACCCATCGGAAAGCGCCCGCATCCACGCGGTAACGCGCTCAGCATTTTGTTCAATATGGAGGTTGTAACCCGTGTTGGTTCGCTCCACAACCCCGCGCGACATCACCCTGCCGTCTGCTTCCAGCACCCATGTAGGCTGTTGTTCGCCAGCTTGTAGTGCCAGCACATCGCTCGTCAGCACTGTGTTCAAAAACGCCTGCGCCACATCTCCGCTGATGGCTAAAGTCGTCCATTCGCCTGCTTTACCCGCTGGCGAATCCAGATAATAGAAATGAGGATAACCATCTGCCTGAGCATCAGTATCAATACCAACGCTTCCCGCCAACTCGCGCACCGCGATTTTCGCCTGTTGCAGAGCGTCGAAATCAACTTTCGCCCGCGCTTCCGGTCGCTTCCGTCCGTTATAACTGAACGGCACACACGCCTGAAGCACATCCGCGATGATGTCGCCCAGCTTGTCGATTTCCCCGTCGCCAAACCCGCGTTGTGTTACCCACGGCGTACCAATCCGCAAACCCGATGCCCGCAGCGCGCTTGGGTCGCCGGGGATAGTGTTGCGGTTTAGCACAATCCCGCACAAATCCAGAATCCGCGCAGCCATATCGCCGCTTAAGGTTGTGCCATCTGCACCAACCACGCTCTTGCAATCGACTAACAGGAGGTGCGTATTCGTCCCGTTATGGGGAATCCGCAAACCACGATCAGCCAGTTTCTT
>BQMV01000526.1 GCA_022181005.1 Anaerolineaceae bacterium
TGCAACTCGACGACAACGCGAGCATTCCGCCTTTTGGATTGGCGTGGGCCATCCTGGCTGAGATCGCGCGCGAACAAAATGACCTGGCTGCTGCCGAGCGGTATTTGATGGATGGGATGAAACTCTCCCAACAGGGCGGTCTCACCGATGACCTGCGTTACGAGCTGCTGTTCCTGGCGCGGTTGAGACAGGCACAGGGCGATGGGGTGGCTGCCAGGGCGGCAGCCGGGCAGGCTGAGGCAATCACGCAAACCTTTGGGATTCGGCGTCTTTCCAATATTTCCGGCGCGCAGCAAGCACGGATACATCTAATGCAGGGCACGTCCGGTTGGGCCGACCAATGGGCGTTTGATTATGTGAAGTTCAGGGAATTGGAGAAGGTAGAATACGTTCAGGATTTTGAAGAGTTGACCCTGGCGCGCGTTTACCTGTCAAACCGGGAGTTTGAAAAAGCATCGAGCCTCCTAAAACCTTTGCTCGATAAAGCGGTTGCTGCGGGCAGGAACCGCGCCGCATTGGAGGCGGCTCTCCTGCTCGCGCTTCTCCACCAGGCGCAGAACCAGACAGATCCAGCCGTGGAATGGTTGGAGAAGGCTCTGAAGCAGGCTGAACCGGAAGGGTTTCTCCGTATTTTTCTTGATGAAGGTTCATGGCTGGAAAAACTGCTGCCGGGCGCGCGTCATGCCGCCCCGGATCTTGCCGACCGGCTGATGCAGATATTTTCCGAAAGGGCGGGGAATGCAAATCAAGGAAGGTCGCATTCTTTCAACGAAAAATTGATCGCGCCCTTGAGCTAACAGGAACTCCGAGTGTTGAGGCTCGTTGCGGCTGGAAAATCCAACGCTCAGATCGCCGCCGAACTGGTCATCAGCGTTGGAACCGCCAAATGGCACGTTCACAATATCCTGCAAAAGCTGGATGTGGGGACTCGCGCCCAGGCGATTGCCCGCGCCCGGGAACTGGGAATTTAATCCCGATCCGAACAAACAGCCGCCGCGTAAGCGG
>BQMV01000527.1 GCA_022181005.1 Anaerolineaceae bacterium
GATCTCTGCGTTAGATGGAATCACCGGCGCGGATAACGGCGACTATCTCTTCCTAGGGCTTGGCATCACCTTCCTCCTCGTCGCTATCCTCCCCGGCGGAAGTGGACGAAGTTGGGCATTCTTCCCCGGCGTTGCGTTGCTGATCTTTGGAGCGATCCTCAGCGCAGGCGCGGTTGGCTGGATGGAATATCTTTGGCCCGCTGTGTTGATCTTCCTTGGCGGATATTTTGTGTTGAAGTTTTTCAGAAAGACAGCGTAACAATATGTATACGGACGGGACGTCCTCGCCCATTGCGGCGAGAGAACCTCGCCCCTGCGCGTTACCTCATCCCGCTTTCAAGGATCAACCGAACCTGTTCGCGCGCATCTTTCCAACGCGTTGAAATAGCGTCGGCAAGGCTGTTCAGAATTTCCCGTCCCGCTTCGGGATGTTTCTTGATCAATTTTCGTAATTTATTTCCATTTATGCGCGCCGCTTCTAGAGGCTCAATGGCAATGACAGACGAGGTATATGTTTTACTTCTGATCACTGCCGACCAGCCAAAGAGCTCGCCCGCTTCGACATAAGTAATCGTAATCGAATTTCCATCATAGGGTTTGAAAGAAATTTGCGCTTTGCCTTTGCGAACAATATAGAAATAATTGGCGAGAGAACCTTGCTGGATAACTGCCTCTCCTGGTTCATACGCAACAGACTCGATGAGCGTTCTCATCAAGTTGATGTGTTCTTCGCGTAAATTGGAGAAGAGGGGGAGTGGACGAGCCTCAAAATCCATGGTCGCATATTAATAGGACATATAGACGTTTTCTAGTGGCGAAAATCATGTTTTGCGTGACATTTATCCCGAATTTAGGACGCGCGTTGAGCGCCAGTGTATACTTGCTGAAACTATGATGGAAATTCAATCTGCGCGCAGTTTTCAGAAATTTGCTCCTATCTTTCTTTTAGGATTGGGCCTCATCCTTGTCGCTGCCTCTGCTTTCTATCTCTATCGGAATAACCCGCCTCGCGCCGAATTCTCGGTGGTTCCAGCGGCGGTAAACTATCCCGCTCCTGCGTTAACGCTTACCGATCTTGACGGCGTTTCTCATTCCCTTACTGACTATCGCGGGCAAGT
>BQMV01000528.1 GCA_022181005.1 Anaerolineaceae bacterium
CAATAATTTTCAGCGTGAACGTAGATGAACCAGCCATAACTGGCCCATCTGCCACCCCCAACCGTCCCAATGGCATTCCGTTCCAAAGATGCAGCCCTAAGCTCACATCCGGTCGTGGATCATTTAACACCCCATCCGCAACCATCGCTTTTGCACCAGCAACCACTTCCTCGGCGGGCTGAAAAACAAACTTGATGCGCCCTGCAATCTGGTCACGATGCTGCGAAAGCAGCTTTGCCACGCCGAGCGCAATCGTGGTATGTCCATCATGCCCGCACGCGTGCATTTTTCCCGGAGTAGCTGAGGCATATTCAAAGGTATTTTCTTCCAAAATGGGCAGCGCATCCATATCCGCTCGCACCAACACGGTTGGCCCATCCTGTGCGCCTTCCAGCACCCCCATAACACCTGTTTTCCCTACCCCGGTTTGCACTTCGAGGCCGAGTTTATTCAATTCCTCAGCCACAATACCCGCCGTGCGAAATTCTTCAAATGCCAATTCAGGGTGACGATGAAAATCCCGGCGGCGTGAAACCAATTCATCACGCATCGCTTCTGCTTGTGTTCTGAAGTCAATTGTTGTCATATAAAACCCTATCGGTTGAATGTAATGACGCGGAACTGTTCCATATAGCGCGGCGCATCATCAGGTGCTTCACCATCTTTATTAGAACGCATTCGTTCAGCCATCGCTTCCATATCGGGAATTTGGCTTTTATGCTCACGCAGTGCGCTGATTTTCGTCTCTAAATATGCGGTTACATCCACTTTAATTGTTGGAGATTGTGTGCCACAGATGTAAATTTGCTTCACTTTGTGTGTTTCGAGCTTTTCATCACGTTCCAGTTCGATAAAATTCAGGCGGTCACGCGCCGTCGGATAAACCGCTTCCAACGTAGCTGCCCCAATGGCACGATGGTCAGGATGGTTGATCGAAACTGTACCGAACCAGAATACAGTTGGATCGTTCGTCACCACAATGTCCGGCTTTTTAAGACGGATTAAGCGCGTGATATCGCGGCGCAGTTCTAGCGTTGGCTGAAGTTCGCCAAGATCGTAAGAGCACACTTCTGAACTCCAGTCACGTGGCCTTATCC
>BQMV01000529.1 GCA_022181005.1 Anaerolineaceae bacterium
ATCCCAACACCAAGCCGCAAAAGATCAAATAGTGAAGTTAACTCTGCAGCGTGAGAGCCCATACATTTGCGCCTACTATCGATTAGCGCCAATTCAGCTCAAGTTGCGCAAGAGACGCGCCGTACGTTATTTCGACGCCGCGCTCGCAGGTCACGCCATCGGCGTAACTGCGAGAGAGTTCGATCAATTTTGAAACGCCGAAGGCGTCGCGCAGATAGGCGGTAAACGACCGAGCCTCGGCATACGCCAGAAAAGTCGAGTCGGGCTGCGGCGGGAACAAAACGCACAAATCTTTCAACGGGATGATTGCGCGACGCGCGCGCGCATCTTGTAAGACGCGGTTATATTCCACGCTTGGGTTGATCTCGACGATGGCGGCAAGTCCTTCGCGCAACCACGCAGGCAAATTCTTGTATCCTGCGCCAAGGGCGCGATAGGATAACACGTGCATAAGTTCATGCGGAATACGCTGATCCATTTGCAAACTTTGTTCGAAGCCCGGCTCAACGGCGACCAGCACAACGCCAAGTCCTACGTTGGCATGCCCCGCCGTCTGCGCGTCAACGCTGAGAAACGCCAGATCGGTTTGTAGAGGGTAGATGAAAATATCAATCGGCTGGTTGATATCCACAGGGAATATCTCGTTAATAGCGCGCGCGCCAGCCAGCGCGACGTTCAGCGCGTTTTGCGCAAAAGCCGCATCGCCTTGGAACCAAAAGACGCGCAGTCCGTTCGATTCGAGTCGTTGCCAGGCGAAGCGATTGTCATCGTAGCGAACGGAATAGACCTCGCTTTGGAAAGCGGTCCCGTCGGCAAAGTTAAAATCGTATCGCCAGCGGATGAACGTGAACGGAAGCGGCGCGTCTTCCCGCGCATCGAGAATAAATTGTAGAGTCTGGCGCACGTCCATCGTCAACGGTTGAACGCGCATCTGGTTATAGTTTTCGTCGAAGAGCGTAATGGAAGCCGCCTGGATCGGAAACGACGTCCTCACCGTCGCTGCAA
>BQMV01000530.1 GCA_022181005.1 Anaerolineaceae bacterium
CGTGGTTATCGTCGCGTCGATGGCTTCCGGCGAAGATTTCCTTGATATAACGGCGTTTAATGCTGATGAGGCTGCCCCATCCGGCGGAGTGAATATTCAGTTTGGCGTGGGTACTCGTCAATACTTCGAGGAAAACCTGCTTGGCACGAATTCCGACAGTGGGCCAGTTGAATTCCTCGAATCATTTATGGAATTGATAAGCGAATCGGCGGATGACATCACCTTCTCAGATGTGGAAGGTTTGGAACTGGGTGAACTGCGGGCGGCACAGGCGCGCGTCAAACAAGGGGATGCAAGCGAGGTGTTTGTGCTGGTGGTGGAATATGAACGGGATACCATCGGCCTGTTTGCAGCCGTCAGCGCGTTGGATGAAATGGATATGTGGGTGCCCACGATTATTGACATTGCCGAGTCGGTGACCTTTGAGGTTGAAGCACCAGAGGCCACCCCCGAAACCGCGATCTCGCTGGATGAAACGCGGCAGTTGGCGAATGGTACGGAATTGGCTTTCCCGGCAGATTGGTCAACCCGGACACTAGGCACATTTGCAATCTATCTAGCAAACACGGATGCCGCCCTGAACCGCAGCGCGCAGGGAACATTCCAAACGGGCGAGGCGCAAATTCTGGTGGCGGTCGATACGATTGCGAATCTGACCCCGGCGCTCAATTTGGGCGTATCAGCGGATGCCAGCGCGATGGAATTCCTTGAAGCCTTGATGGATGTGCAAGATGCTATTTTTGAGTTCAATGAGCCAGAGGAACTGACGGTGAACGATCAGCCTGTCGCATTGGTTACGGCAACGGCTAATGGATTGGATGGGTTGGCGTATATCGTCGAGTTGGATGATAACGTCCGGAGTATTGTGCAGTTGTTCACGGCAAAGGGCGAACTTGAACAATGGCAGCCTGTGGCTTTAGCTATTGCCGAGTCAATCACGTTTAGTCCGTAGCCGCATAATCCGGCAGATCGCGTTCTAGGTGGCGGATGCTGGGTAACGCATAAACCAGCGTCGTTAACACCAAAATGATGATCCCCGTAACAACCATCAACAGCCCC
>BQMV01000531.1 GCA_022181005.1 Anaerolineaceae bacterium
GCCACCACACCCGCTGCACCGGCGGACACACAGATCAGCGCCGCGCGCGCCCGCGCCATCATTATGGAAATCGAACGTGGTCTTGGCTTTGACCCCACCGACCGAGAACTCGAAAAACTTGGTTACGACATTGAGAGCCGCATTCCGGGCACCGGTAAGCTACGCTTCATCGAGGTCAAGGGCCGCGTGTCGGGTGCGCCGACCATTACAGTCACGCGCAACGAGATCCTTTACTCCCTGAACAAACCCGATGATTTCGTTCTTGCCATCGTTGAATTCCTTGACGAGAACAATCACAAGGTTCATTACGTTAGGCAGCCTTTTACACGTGAGCCTGATTTCGGAGTGACAAGCGTGAATTACGACTTCGCCGAGTTGCTAGCGCGAGCGGTGGCGCCATCATGATCTCGTATGGCAACGGTCAACCTGCGCCGCCTAAAGTTTCGCGAGAGTTTGTCGAACTGCAACGGGCAGCAAGCCGGATCGCGGCAAAGGTAAAGGAGCGCATGCCCCAAGGCCATTGGCTAAACATCGAAGCCGACATCCGTACGTCGTTGCTGAGACTGGTTTTCCATTATCGCAAGGGCAACGCACCCAAGGCGTGGCACGAGAATGAGACCGTGGAAGTGAATCTTGTGCCGGGGCACCCGCTCGATGACCTGGCCTGGTTGTACTCAATTGCGGATGAGGTTCTGGAACTAATTGAAAGCGGAAGCTCTGATCTGATCATTCCCAAGTTTCTGGACTATGTTCGCTATGTGGACGATTCCGGTAAAACTATATTTGAAGAGGGCAAATCTCACGAACACCATCGCTCCTTTGCGCCGGGGTATGAAGGAAAACTGAAATGAGTTACAAGAAGAAACTCATCGAAGTCGCCCTGCCGCTGGAGGCGATCAACATCGCCAGCGCACGCGAGAAATCTATCCGCCACGGCCATCCTTCGACGCTGCACCTGTGGTGGGCGCGGCGTCCCCTGGCGGCGGCGCGGGCAGTGATCTTCGCGCAGATGGTCGATGATCCCTCGGCGCATCC
>BQMV01000532.1 GCA_022181005.1 Anaerolineaceae bacterium
AATCAATAAAAATAGTGGACACCCAAATTAGCAATTCTCAATTTGGCGGCTCCGGCAGATAAATCTGCACCTACAGAAGGCAAAGTCGGCCTGCGCCGGCTGGCGCCCAGCCCACGCAGAGCCTGCCCTGAACCTGTTGAAGGGTGGGCTTTGCTCTCTGTAGGCGCGATTTGAATCGCTGGCTCTTGGTAAATTGAGAATTGCTGCACCCAAATGAGATGAGTTGACAAGAATTGGCGTTCGTACTACTGTTGTCAGCGCCAAGAGAAAGTACAGTAAGAAACAACTAAAGCAAAACAAGATATAACTATAGGCATTGTTTACCTGATTTTTCTTTATTGCAACGGGATATCTCACCGGACGAGGTATTTAGTTGCAAAGGTAGGTCATGTAGGACAAGATTAAGGAGACAACAACAATTATGTCTAAACGCTATCCGGCAATTATCGTTATTCTTCTTCTATTAGCTGTTATCATCTCCCTATCAACAGTGGACGCCGCTGCCATTGGATCCAATCAAGCTGCCTGGGACTATATTCCTTCTGCCCCACCCACGGCGACGCCCACCTTTACCAGCACCCCCATTCCCGCCACAGTGCGTTCCGCGGCCCCTTCATTATGGATGCCGCCGGGCGTCCTGGATAATTTTAACCGGCCTGACGGCGCATTGGGTGGTGACTGGTCGGGCAGCACGGCAGGTTACGAGATTACCTCCAGTCGAATAAGAGTCATCAGTTCAGGTGAGCAAGACATTTACTGGAACGTATCTCCTTTTGGCGTTGGCCAGGTGGTAACTATCACTTTATCCGCAATTGACAATACCGCGAGCGAAATCGGTCTTATTCTAAAAGCGCAGAATATCGTTGATGACCAGCCGCCAATGATTAATGTCCTGTATTCTCCTGCCGCGGGTTATATCCAGGTGTGGACTTACACCCAGTCTCAAGGCTGGTTACAGCGCGGGCCTGAAATAACGACTTCTTTTAGCAATGGAGACCAATTTGGCGCTCATGCCAGGGCCAATGGCCAGGTAGAAGTGTATAA
>BQMV01000533.1 GCA_022181005.1 Anaerolineaceae bacterium
TTGCGGCGCAGGCGGAGCGGGTTCGAGAAAATGCGGAAAGCCTTCCAATGTCTCTTCCTCTATTTGACTCGATTGCACGTCAATTGGAATATCCAGCCAGCAGGGGCCGGGTCTGCCCGTTTGGCAGAGATGCCACGCCTTTTCCAGATGATAGCGAATCGTTTTTGGGTCGGTTACGGTAACGGCGTATTTCGTGATGCCTTTGACCATCGAAACAATATCCGCCTCTTGATCGCCGAGTTGACGCAAGTCGGGCAGATTGTAAGTTCGGAGGTACGTCTCGCGCTTGACTTGCCCAGAGAGGACAAGTATAGGAATCGAATCCGTCCACGCGCCATAGACTCCATTTAGCGCATTGATGCCGCCCGGACCGGTGGTTACGTTGATCAGGCCGGGCAGGTTGGCGATACGCGCATATCCTTCCGCCGCCATAGCGGACGCTTGTTCGTGATGATTGAAGATCGTTTTTATTCGCGGATGTTTGCCGATGGCGTAATTAAGGAACATAGAGCCGCCGCCCGTGAGCATAAACACATGGCGGACGCCAAATTCGGCAAGTTTGTTGGCAATATAATCGGAGACGCGCATGGGTTATCCTATTGAAGATACGATGGAATGTTCTAGCAAGAAACAAGTTCTATTAGGCTTTGTCATTTTTTACTTCCTATCCGCTACATACGCAAAATAAGCGGTAATTCAAACTTGCTCTACGGTAAAATTTCGGCAATATATCTCAACCTTTATATTTCAGGCGCCTATACCGCGCATTGATACAAGTTGAACTTCTATACAAGGCTTCAATCGCCAATTGAACAGGATGCAATAATATACCCAACCCCTGAACAAAGGTGTTGGATTTATCTGCCCCAGTCAGGATTGAAATGGTGTAACCCATTAGCGGCATTTCATTTCTACCTATCTCCACTTCTAATTCACAAAGATTAGCAATCTCTTTAAGTGAGTTGATTGTATAATGGTAAATATGTCGGGGCACATAATAGCCTTTCCAGTATT
>BQMV01000534.1 GCA_022181005.1 Anaerolineaceae bacterium
TCTACCGCACACACTTCGCGCATTCTGACGGCGAAAGATATGCAGTGAGTCGTGGGATTAATCCCACTTCACAACAGGCGTTCGAATTGGGTTACGCACCCGACCAACCAAGATTCTTAGAGACAAAACTCAACGAGCGCTACCGCAACGAGCCGGAACTTCTTGCAAAAGCGATTGAAGGCTTGGCCTCGCTGGGGCTCACCGGGCGTAACGACCACGATAGTTACAACCGATTTCGCGATAGGTTAATTTTTCCGATAAAAAATTTACGAGGCGAAGTCGTCGCTTTCGGCGGGCGTCTCGTACGCGATAAAGAAAACGCTGGCAAATATATTAACTCCCCTGAGACGCCGCTCTTTAATAAATCGAATAGCGTCTTTCGTTTGGGCGAGGCTGCGCAACCGATACGCAAAGAGGGGTTTGCTATTGTGTGCGAGGGGTATCTCGACGCGCTGGGACTTTTTGAAGCGAATCTCGAAAATGCGGTGGCTCCCTTAGGCACAGCGTTTACCGCAGAGCAAGCCAAGCAGATTAAACGCTTCACCGACAACGTCACGTTCTTCTTGGACAACGACAACGCGGGAACCGAAGCTCTCTTTAAGGCGCTGCAGACTGCGCGGCTTGCCAACTTAGCGTGCAAGGTTATCCATCCGCTCACACCGGGCGACAAACAAGACCCTTTTGACCTAAGCCGCAACCTCGCGCCCGACGAAATGCGCTACCTTGTGCAACAAGCCGTGAGCGAAGTCAAGTTTCTCACATGGTATTTCTTCCAGTTCAAATATAATGCCGACGACCTTGCCGAGAAAAAAAAAGCACTCTTTCAGTTTTACGATTACATGCGCCTCTTAACGACGGAGCTCGAACGCGAGGCATTCTTGAAAGCAGCGGCGGACGCGTTGGCTATCGACGTCTTAATCTTGCGCAAAGACTTTAACGCCGCCAATAGAAGCAAACAAACTGCCGGGGCGTTTATAGGCAAGCAAGACTCAATCCAAAAAAAAGAAGCGCAAACAAAACCCAAGAGCGCGAACAACCAAGAAAAAGAAATTATCGCTCTCTTTATTAAATACCCCGACCTCGGAAGCGAGAACTTGCT
>BQMV01000535.1 GCA_022181005.1 Anaerolineaceae bacterium
CGCGCCGACTTGAAGAATTTGAACGGCGTGTAATATAAAAATCACCGCGTGTACCGAAAGAGCGTTTAACTAACCTATCTGTAACTTTGCGTCGTTTCCCCAAAGAGCGATTCTGTCGTTTGCATCGCTCAGCGGTAGGGTTACATGGAATTGGCTGCCGGGGAATTTTTCCTCGTCGTAGCCCGCGCTCTCTGCCCAAATGCGCCCGCCGTGCGCCTCCACGATGCCTTTGGACAACGCTAACCCGAGCCCGGCGCCGCTTCCCTTGAAACGCGTCTTGCTGGTGGAATGCTTGTTGAGTTCGCTTGGTTGATAGAACTTGCTAAAGATGATCTCGCGCGATTCGGAGTCTATGCCGATACCGGTATCGCTGACGATGAACTCTACGCCGCCATTGGGGAAATCCGAATTATTTGTGATTTGATGCGCCTCTACCTTGATCTTACCGTCGTTGGGCGTAAATTTAATCGCGTTATTAAGTAAATGCTGAAATAGCTTCTTTAGCAGATTAGGATCCGCTTTGACCATAGGCAAGGACGGAATATCAAGCGTGAGGACCTGTCGCCGTTCCTTCAGCGTCCGTTCAATGCCCGCGCCGACTTCGCGAATTAACGCGGCGGCGTCCACGGGCGTTACATGCGGCTGCATGGCGCGCGCGTCGAGTTGCGCAATGTCGAACATTGAATCCATGATCTCGTGTAAGCGCAATGTCCCTTTGGAGATATTTGTCAGAATTGAGTGGACGCTGGCTGGAAGAGTTTGGTCTTCGATTAACATGCCTGTGTAGCCAATGATCGTTGTCAATGGCGTGCGGAGTTCGTGAGAGGCGATGCTGATAAAGTCAGATTTGGTCTGGTCGAGGCGTTCGAGGTCGCGGTTGGCTTTATCGAGATTATGATAGGCTTGACGCAATTCTGTGTTGAGTTGCACAAGATTATCCACCAAACGAGCGTTTTCGAGCGCGACGGCGGTCTGGTTGGCGAGCGCTGAAAGAGTGACTAAATCCTCTTCCGTGTAGCGTGTGCCGGCAATTTTTGCGCCGAGGGCAAATAAGCCGATCCATTCGCGTTTGGAAAAAATCGGTAAGTATACTTCGGCTTCGAGCCGGTTGAACCATTCCCGG
>BQMV01000536.1 GCA_022181005.1 Anaerolineaceae bacterium
TGCCCCGCATGCGCGCCAGCAAGACCTCGTTCTCCGATAACATGCGATCGAGTTCGTCGGTTTTGGGCGGAATGCGTTCGTACACTAGATCCTTGATCTTCTGCATTACGTCGTCGGGAATGTCGCGCACGACGCCGCCGAAGCGATAATAATTGCACATCATGCGCGAGCCTGAGATGGCTTCGAACACGTCGAGGACGAGTTCGCGCTCTTCATAGGCGTAGAGCGAGGGCGTGTACATCGCGCCGAGGTCGTTGAGCAATGTGCCGATGAAAACGAGGTGATTCTGAATACGGCTCAGTTCGGAAACGATCACGCGGATATAGTCGGCGCGTTCGGCGACCGGAATCTTCATCAACTTTTCGACGGCGAGCGCGTAGCCAAAATTATTCGTCATCGAATTAAAGTAATCGAGCCGGTCGGTGTACGGCATGTTTTGCAGGAAAGTATTCCGCTCGCCGATCTTTTCGTGGTTGCGATGCAAATAGCCCAGCACGGGTTTCAGCCCTTTGATCGTCTCGCCTTCGAGCGTCATCACCGCGCGGAAGACGCCATGCGTAGAAGGATGGTGCGGACCCATATTTATGACGATGCGGTCGGAACTGATGCCGTTTTCGTTCTCAACTGTGTAACGCGCCAGCGCGCCGTAGAGCAGCGCCTCGCCTTCGGGAATCCATTTCTCGGGGTCGAAATTTTTTGGGAATGTAAGATTGTCGCCAAAGGGATTCAGGTCTTCCGCCATTGCGAACTTCCCTTGGGGCCAGCGGCTTTTGAACGGTTTGACGTCTTCCTCGTAAAAGCCTTCCTTCCAATCTTTGCGGAGCGGATGCCCCTCAAAGCCTTCCCACATCAGAATGCGACGTAAGTCGGGGTGACCGCTGAATTTAATGCCTAGCAGATCCCAGACTTCGCGTTCTTGTAAATCTACGCCGGGCCAGAGGTGGATCAACGAAGGGACCTCTACCGGGTCTATGCGAGGAACTTGAACTTTGAACGCGAGTCCCGGTCCGCCGCTGGTGCGGTACGCGTGATAGACGACTTCCATTTTATCGGGTGCA
>BQMV01000537.1 GCA_022181005.1 Anaerolineaceae bacterium
TGGACAGGTATGAGTGATAGAGGCGAGGCACATTTGTGTTATTTGTGAATGATACGGCGACCACCGAGATCTACACTCTTTCCCTACACGACGCTCTTCCGATCTGCCTCCCTGCTTGCCCTTGCGGACCTCGCTATCGAGATGGTCTTTGTCGAAAACGCGCTTGGCGAGTTCGCCGATCTTCGGGTCGAACGCGCTGAACGATTCGATGACCATGTTCGCGGCGGCGTTGAAATCGAACGCCTTGTCCGATTTTGCAACAGGCGCATAAATATCGTAGCGGCGAAGTTTGCTCACGCCGAGATGTTTCGCCTTCATCTTGAAATAACGCTGGAAGACTTTGGCGTTCTTCTTCGTGACTTCGAGCAACGCATTCACGGCTTCATCGGGAACATCGTTCGCCAAATTCCGCACCGACATCGCGCTCTTGAATTTGCGCATGTTGATATTTTCGTTGTGCCAATCGCGGGCGCGGGTCTTATACATCTGCCCAAGGATAGGACCGTCCTCGCCGTAGACGCGATACATTTCCTGATACGCCGCCGCGCGCATTTTGGAGTCGCCACCCTGAATGTACGGTTGCAATTGCGCGCGAGTCAACTCCTGAACCTTGCCGTTCACTTTGAGTTTGAAAACATAACGATTCGTGATGGCATCATACAAATTGATCAGCGCGTTCGAGCCTGTCACATCTTTGAGATTGACAACTTTTTCCTCTGGCTCGGTCAACGTGTGCGGCTTGAAGTGACGCATCTCTTCGAGATAATAACGATACGCGCCTGATGCGCTCATCAAGCGTTCGGCGTTTGCTTCGTCCACATCTTTCCACCACAGATTGAAAAAGAGTATGCGGTTCTGCATCTCGGCAACAAATTGTTGCACGCGTCCCATCAGGCTTTGCGCGTTTTGGTTTTGTGTGTCCTCCGCGAAGGACAGCCCCGCAAACGCATAAATCCGATTCACGATCTTCGACATCGCTTCGGAGGCGCGCACCACCTCGAGAAATGTTTCGGTATCAATATCAGGTTTGAGTTTTCCGCGCACGCCCTCAAACGACGTCACTTGCTCTTCCACGTTGTCGAACGCGGCGTTCAATTCGGGGCTGTCGAAGCCTGTGAACAGTTTGTCC
>BQMV01000538.1 GCA_022181005.1 Anaerolineaceae bacterium
CCCTCTACCTGACCAAGCGCGCCATCACGTAAGAAGGCGGTGTCGCCCGCTTCGTTGATCTTGAACAGGCTGGACTGCGTGCCGCGAATTTTCGCGCCTGCGGTGGTGTTCAAAACAAGGTGCATGTCCGAAGTCCACGCGCCATTATCGCGCAGGATTTTTCCAACTTCTGCGAAGTCTGTGAAGTTAGCGGCGGTTCCAAACGGGGGTGTGCCAGCCGTGCCATAGGCGCGGGATGCGCCGGTCTTTGCGGCAGTGAACAAATCAACTTCAACTTCGTTGATGAGTGTTCGCATTGCCTGAGAAAACTGGTCAGTGACGACATTTTCATAAATGCCGCCAAGACTCGCCTGCTCTTCGCCTGTCCAGTAAAACTTGACGGCGCGGGCTTTGCTGATGCTCATGTCACCATAACCAACGGTAACGTCCGAGGGTTGCGGGGAAACATTCGCCGGGGCGATGTTATCGGCGGTAAACGCGCCCACAATGGGGTAGCGCAGTACCTGGTCTTTAGCGACCATCTCGGCTGACGGGTCCAGATAGACCGATGGGACGAAGCCGATTTGTTCGCGCATTACGCGGTCAGCGGCTTTGTAAATGTTCGGGATAAGCCCGGTTAAGGTGTTAGCCATTTTTTAAGTCCTCTTCTCTTTTTGAATGATTTTGAAAATTTTCGCGGGCTAGTCTTCTACCCGTCCGCCATTCTTGATATGCGCCATGCGTTCACGAGGACTCATCGCCTCGAACTCATTGCGCTTGACAATACCCGGCGGTTGTTCGTTATCCGCTTCCGGGTCGGGGTCGGTTTCGGTGGCGGGGATGAAGTTAGGCATGACGCTGTTATTGGGCGCGCTGGCTTTCTTCATTGCCTCGTATAGTTTGAGGGAGTCGTCCGCTTTGTTCTGAGCCTCTTCGAGCGCGGGGCGCATGGCAAGCGCGGATTTCTTGTCCTCATCCGATTCCGACTGGATCAACGCGCCGATTTCACCGGCAATGCGTTTCACCTCTGCATCTGTGGCAATCACAGAGTCGTAAAAAGGTTTAAGGTCAATCATTTATTTTTTCTCCTTAAGAATAAGATCGGAAGAGCGTCGTGTAGGGAAAGAGTGTAGATCTCGGTGGGCGCCGTGTCATTAAAAAAAAAAA
>BQMV01000539.1 GCA_022181005.1 Anaerolineaceae bacterium
GTAGGGGGATTTTTATTTAACCAATGGTGCTAGTTGAAAAAAGTCACGGAAAGCATATCTACTTGGGTAATTAGAGACCAAGAAAGGCTATGAACCGTGACTACCGAAGAAATTATCCTGTATGTGTTCTGTTGGGTAGACGAGCATATGCAAGCCACTACCAAACACAGTCAAGCGAAGTTGTACCCAAGTGAGTTGGTGACGATTGGACTGTTGTTTGCGCTCAAAGGCGGCTCCTTTCGCGCGTTTTATCGCTGGTTGAAACGCGACTTTGAGAGTTTGTTAGGCAGTTTGCCCGAACGCAGTCGCTTGCTGCGGGGATTGCACACCCACGTCAACTGGTGTGAACAGTTCTTGGCAACGCCAACCTTTTTTACCGTGATTGATACCTACGGTATTGAATTGCTGCATCCCGTGCGAGAAGGTCGTAGTCAAACGCCGTTGGGCAAAAAAGGCAAGTCGAATCGGCGCTGGATCGTGGGCGTGAAGTTGTGTTGGTTGGTCAACGACAAAGGACAAGTGGTGGCTTGGGATTGGAATACCGCTAACACGCATGACCAACAGTTTCGATCCGTCGCCCACCAATTTGACCAGCAGACCATCACCTTGTGCGATTTTGGCTTCAAGAAAGTCGATGAAGCAGCGCGTAACCTGAAATTCTGTGCCCATAAAACCTAGAACGAACGCATGTTGATTGAAACTATGCTTTCGTTGGTCACACGCATTTGTCGTTTGAAGACCTTGTTCCATCGGGCTGCCACTCATCTCGCCGCTCATCTTGCTTATGTGTCGGCTTTATTCAACGTCGTTCTCGGCATTAACCGTTTGCTTGAGCAGGATGTCCCCCTTGAAGATCGTTTGCTTAAGCTCGCTCATTTCGCTTTGTAAACTAGCACCATTGGTTATTTATCTCTTGAACTTCCTTGATCGTCTTGGTGATCTGCACAATACTGTCCAGTTCAAAATATCCCGGCTCAACCACCACAATAATTTCGTCCGAAGCCGTAAAGGCATTGATCGTCAACCACGATAAAGCTGGAGGACAATCAATAAACACATAATCATACTGATGTTTGACCTT